>JASLGD010000417.1 GCA_030150305.1 Caldimonas sp.
GCCGTCGCTCTCGACCAGCGCGCGGTAGACGCGCTCGGGCACGGGAATCGAGCCGAGCAGCTTGGCGAACGGCTCCTGGAACATGCGGTCGAGGAGCGAGAAGACGCCGCAGATGAACATCTCGCTTCGCATCTCCTCGTCGCCGCTGCCGGCGACGAGCTCTTCCATCAGCAGGCCGCGGCGCACAGCGGCGAACATGATCGGACGCAGGTTGACGTCCTTGCTGGCGGTCGCGAGCAGCAGCGCGAGCCAGCGCTTCAGCCGCTGGTAGCCGAGCAGCATGATCGCGTGGCGGAACGAGCTGATCTCGACCCGCAGCCCGAACGCCGGCGAGTTGATGTAGCGCAGCAGCTTGAAGGCGAGCGACGGGTCGCGCTTGAGCGTGCCTTCGAGCTTGTCGATGCCGTCCTCGTTGTCGACCCGGTGGATCAGCTCGACGACGATCTGCATGTCGGGCTGCGCCATCGCCTTGCCGGTGCGCGCCGCGTTGGCGTTGATCGCGTCGTCGATCGGCCAGCCGAGGACCGCGTGCGCACCACGGGCGAACGCGCTTTCCATGTCGGTGATCGTGCGCACGCCCGACTGGACGTGCTGGATCGTCCGCGTCACTCCCGCCGGCGGCGCCGCCGCAGCGCCGATCCGGCGCTCGTCGGCGAGGTCGATGATCGAGTAGCGGAAGCACGGCAGCACCTCGCGCGGCAGCTCGTCGTTCGGCCGGCCCTTGAGGAGCAGCGTGTTGCCGTTGCCGTGCAGGCGGATGAGCGACTCGACGTTGTCGGGGTCGGACGCCATGAAGTTCGGCACCTCGACCATCAGGTTCGCGGTCGGGCTGGCGTGCAGGAGGTCGTGGACGAGGCTCTCGCTGACGACGTTGAGCGACACCGCGGCGCCGGTCTCGGGCCAGACCTCGCCGACGGCGTGCAGCAGCTGGGCGACGTCGAGCACTGCATCCGGGCGCAGCGGCACGACCGTCAGCCGCGTCGCCGCGACCGCCCGGTTGCGATCGATGAACGGCGAGTAGCCGAGGGCGACCTGGCCGAGGATCGGGATGTCGAGCAAGAAGACTCCGTGGTCCGGGGAAGCGGCTGCGCCGGGATCCTTTCGCTCAGGAGCCGTTCACGTACTGGAACAGCGACAGGTGCTGCACGGCCGCATACGACTTGAGCGCGGCATCGTAGCCCGTTTGCTGGCTCTGGAAGTCGGAGATCGCGTGCACCATGTCCACATCTTGCGCATTCGATCGCTCGGTCGTGCTCGCGAGCTTCTGGTCGTCGAGCCGGCTGCTCTCGGCGTCGAGCCGGTTGAGCACGGCGCCGGCGGCGGTGCGCGCGGACTGCAGGTTCGCCGAGACCGAGTCGATGTCGCGCAGCGCGTCGGCGTTGGCCTGCGCGATCTGCGCGCCGGTGCGGCCGGGCGTCTTCAGGCCGGCGATCGCCGAATCGAGGACGCCGAAGACGCCGAGCGTCGGCGTCGACGGCGCGATCTGGAACTGGTCGCCGTCGGCCGGCGTTCCGCTCACCGACACCGTCATCCCGTCGATCGTGATCGCCTGTCCGGACACGTACGGCGCGGCGACGACCGCCGTCGGCGCGCCGTTCTTCAGCACCGCGTAGGTCGTCGCGCCGCCGGAGACGCTGAACGTCAGCGTGTAGTCGGCGCCGGTCAATGCGCTCGGATCGGAGACGCTGCCGTTGTCGATCGTCGCGTTCTTCACGCCGGGTGCGGCACTCGTCACGAACACGCCGTTGCCGGTGCGCGCCTGCAACCAGGCGGCCTGGCCGTCGGTCGTCAGCGGCAGCCCGGTCGGCTGCTCGGTGCGCATGGTCCCGCCGGCGGCGGCGAACTGCACTCCGGTCGCGGTGTCGATGAAGGGCTTCTGCGTCGAGCCCTGGCCGCCGAAGACGAACGTCCCGGAGCCGTCGCCGCTGTTGGCGAGCGCGAGCAGCTGCCCGCGGATCTGCTGCAGCTCGTCGGCCATGCCGGCGCGGTCGGTGTCGGTGTAGGTCGGGTCGCCCGCCGAGACCATCAGCTCGCGCGCGCGCTGCAGCAGGTCGCCGGCGTCGCCGAGCGTGCTCTCCGCCTGCGTGATGAGGACCTTGCTGGCGTCGACGGCACGCTGGCTGGTATCGCTGCGGCCGATGCTCGCGAGCGCGCGCTCGGCGCGCGCCGCCGCCGCGGGGTCGTCGCTCGCGCGGTTGACGCGCTTGCCGGTCGTCAGCTGTTCCTGCAGGGCATTGAGATCGGACTGGCGGCGCGCGAGCGTGTCGATGCCGACGTCGTACGCGTTGGCGCTGGCGATGCGCATGGCGGATTCCCCGGTGGTCAGGCGGCGTCTACGACGTGACCTGCAGCAGCGAGTCGAAGACCGACTGCGCGACCTGCAGGATCCGCGCCGCGGCCTGGTAGCTCTGCTGGAACTGGATCAGCCGTGCCGCTTCCTCGTCGAGGTTGACGCCCGAGTTGTTGGCGACGGCGGTCTTGGCGTCGCTGGCGATCGCGGCCGACTGGTCGGCAGCGAGCCCCGCGCTCTGCACGCGCACGCCGATCGCGGCGAGCGCCGACGCGTACGCGTCGGTCACGTTGGCGCCGCCGGCGCCGGCGGCGCCCTGGCCGACGATCGTCGCGTCGCGCAGCGCAAGCAGCGCGTTGGCGTTGCCGTTGTCGCCGGCCGGAACGACGGTCTTCGCGACCGTGATCGCGTCGCCGCTCTTCGGCACTCCCGCGAGCTGCAGCGCGAAGCCGTTCAACGCGATCGGCTGGCCCGCGGTCCAGGTGCCGGTGCCGCTCGTCGTCGGCAGCGCTCCGGTCGTGTCAACGAGGCTCCAGCTGTAGTCGCCGACGTTGTCGGTGAACGTGATCGTCGCGGTCAGGTTCGGATTGAGCGACGGGCTCGTCGCCGCGAGCGATGCGATCGTCGCGGTGCCGGTGTTGGCCGCCGCGACCGTCGCGGTGACGGGCGACGCCGCGGCGATGCCGTTCGGGTCGCTGAGCGCGCTCGCGATCGTGCGGATCGACGGCGTCACCGGCTCGAGCAGGAAGCGGTCGCGCGGCGCCGGCGCCGGCGCCGCGATGTCGATCCGGAAGCCGTCGACGACGGCGCCGTTGGTGACCGTCTGCGAGGTGTTGTCGCTGAGGCGCGTCAGCTTGTAGCTGCCGGCGGGCAGCGACGGGTCGGCGACGAGCTCGTAGTCGCTCGGCTGCAGCTGCGACGTCGAGACGACGGTGATCGAGACGCTCGGCACGCGGACGCCCGCGCCGTTCACGTACGACGCGACCGGAACGCCGCCGGCCGTCGCGTTGTTGGACGACGGCGCCACCGTCGCCGCGCCGACCGACAGCAGCGGCGCGCCCGGACCCGGCGGATTGCCGAGGTCGACGCCGAGCGCCTGCTGGTCGTTGAGCGCGCCGGCGACCGCCGACGCCATCTGGCCGAGCAGGCCGCGCGCATCGGGGATGTCGTGGTTCTGCACACGCAGCAACCCCGCGACCGAGCCGCCGGCGATGAAGCCGTCTGGGAACGCCCGCGTCGTCCCGCCTTCGGTGACGCCGATCTGCACCTTGGCCGGATCGAACGCGTCGGGCAATGCGACGAGCGGCGTCGAGTCGCCGCCGAGCACGAGCCGCTGCGCGCCGCCGAGGAAGACGCCGACCGTGCCGTCGGCCGCGGCGACGGTCGTCACCTGCGCGATCTTGGAAAGGTCCGAGATCGCGGCGTCGCGCTGGTCGAGCAGGTCGTTCGGTGCCTGACCGCTCCCCTGCGCGTTGGCGATCGTGACGTTCAGCTTCGCGATCCGCGCCGTCAGCGCGTTGATCGAGTCCACCGAGGTGCGCAGATCCTGCGCGATGCCCGCCTGCTGTGCGTCGAGCTGGTCGGACGCCGCCTTGAAGCGGCTCGCGAAATCGTCGACGCGCGCGAGCACCACCTGCCGCGCCGCGGTGTCCTGCGGCTTGTTCGAGACGTCGACGAAGGCGTTGAAGAGCTGCTGCGCGCTGTAGCCGAGGCCGTCCTCGCCGGTCGGAAAGACCGTCTCGAGCTTTTGCAGCTCGGTGTTGCGCGCATCGTCGGCGGCGGCGAGCGACGCGGTCGTCGCCGCCTCGCGCGTCAGGAAGTCGTCGTGCGCACGCGTCACCGTCACGACGTCGACGCCCTTGCCGAAGAAGCCGTTTCCGGTCTGCTGGCTGAACGCCGTCGCGAGCTGCACGGTCTGCCGCGAGTAGCCCGGCGTGTTGGCGTTGGCGACGTTGTTGCCGGTGACCTGCAGCTGCGCGTAGTTCGCCGCAAGCGCGCGCTGGCCGATGCTGAGGAGCGACGAGATCGTCATCGCCGCACCTGCCGAGCCGCCTCAAAGGCGCGGCGTGCCCCCTCGGGGGGCAGCGGGCGAAGCGACGCGCCGGCGAGCCTCATCTCATGCGGCGCGCTGCAGCCGCAGCGTGCTGTTGATCAGGCGCGAGAGCTTGTCGGCGTAGCGCGGATCGGTCGCGTAGCCGGCGCTCTGCAGCGCGCTCGCGAAGCCGTGCCCGGTCGCCGCGCTCGCCGGCGCCGCGCTCGCCGCAGCGACCGCGCGCGCATAGCGCGGGCTCGTCTTCATCAGCTGCGCGTAGTCGCGGAACGCGTCGGCGTACGACGCATACGAGCGGAACTTCGCCGTCACCTTCTGCGGCTCGCCGCCGACCCACTCGGTCGTCGTGATCTCCGTGGTCGCGCCGGTCCAGCCTGCGCCCGCCTTGACTCCGAACAGGTTGTGCGACGCGCTGCCGTCGGCGTTCTTGATCTCGCGCTGGCCCCAGGCCGACTCGTGCGCCGCCTGTGCGATCGTGAACGCCGCCGGGATGCCGCTCGCGGCCTCGGCGGCGC
>JASLGD010000426.1 GCA_030150305.1 Caldimonas sp.
CGCCGATGCGCCCGCTGCCGAACAGCGCGACGGCGCTGATCCGCGCGATGTTCGTTCGCCCCGGCGATCGCGGCATGCCCGGTCTCGGCACGCTGCCCGCGGAATGGCTCGACGCGCCGATGCTCGGCGCCGCGATGCGCCACGCCACCGCCGCGCTGCAGCGCGACGCGACGGCGCTGCACTACGGCGACCCGGCCGGCGAGCCGCGCCTGCGCGCCGCGCTCGCGGCCAAGGTCGCCGAGTTCGGCATCGCTGCGGTGCCGGCGCAGATCGCGACGACGGTCGGCGCGACGCACGCGCTCGACGTCGTCACGCGAACGCTCCTGCGCACCGGCGACAGCGTCCTCGTCGACGAACCCGGCTGGTCGGTCGAGTACGCGCGCCTGGCCGCGCTCGGCATGCGCGTGCTGCCGGTGCCGCGCGGCAGCGACGGCCCCGACGTCGCCGCGATGCGCCGCCTGATCGAGGCGCAGCCCGCGGAGGCGAGGCCGCGGCTCTACGTCACGGTCTCGGTGCTGCACAACCCGACCGGCGCGTCGCTGAGCCTGCAGGCGGCGCATCGCGTGCTGCGGCTCGCCGCCGAGTTCGACCTCCACATCGCCGAGGACGACACGTACGCGCACCTCGCGCCGGCGCACGCGCCGCGCCTCGCGGCGCTCGACGCGCTCGAGCGGACGATCTACGTCTCCGGCTTCTCGAAGATCCTGACGCCGAACTGGCGCGTCGGCTTCCTCGCCGCGCCGCCGGCGCTGTTCGACCGCCTCGTCGACACCAAGCTGCTGACGACGCTGGCGACGCCGAGCGGCGGCGAGCTCGCGCTCGCGCACTGCCTCGAGCAGGGCTGGCTGCGCCGCCACGCCGATCGCGTCCGCGATCGCCTGGCGACGGCGCGAACGCGCACCGTGCGGCTCGTCGAGGCGCACGGCTGCCGCCTCGCGGCGCCGCCGAACGGGCTGTTCGGCTGGGTCGACGCCGGCGTCGACACCGAGCGGCTCGCGCGCGAGCTGCTCGACGACTGGCTGATCGCTCCGGGCACGCTCTTCCATGCGCAGCCGCGACCGTCGACGATGATGCGGATCAACTTCGCGACGTCGCAGGATCCGCGCTTCTGGAAGGCGCTCGTCGCTGCGCGCGCGCGCCTCGGCGGGGCGCGCTAGGCGCGGCTCAGCTCGACCCGATCGAGGCCAGCGCTTCCCAGCGCTCGAGCGCGGCGAGCAGCTCGTCGTCGATCTGCGCGTAGCGCATCTGCGCCGCTTCGGCGCGCACCGGATCCCCGGCGTAGAGCTCCGCGCTCGCGAGCAGCGCGCCGAGATCCTTCTGCTCCTGCTCGAGCGCCTCGATCCGCGCCGGCAACGCATCGAGCTCGCGCTGCTCCTTGTAGCCGAGCTTGCGCGGCCGCGCGGCGGGCGCGGGCGCCGGTTTCGCGGCCGATTTCGCCGCCGGCCTGGGCGCTGCAGCCTTCGGCGCCGCCGCCTCGCGCGCCGCGCGGCTGCGCTCGCGCTGGATCTTCCAGTCCTCGTAGCCGCCTTCGTATTCGCGCCACATTCCCGGGCTCGCGTCGCCCTCCCACGCGATCGTGCTCGTGACGACGTTGTCGAGAAAGCGGCGATCGTGGCTGACGAGAAAGACCGTGCCGCGATAGCGCTGCAGGAGCTCCTCGAGCAGCTCGAGCGTGTCGATGTCGAGGTCGTTGGTCGGCTCGTCGAGCACGAGCACGTTCGCCGGCAGCGCGAGCAGCCGCGCGAGCAGCACCCGGTTGCGCTCGCCGCCCGAGAGCGTGCGCAGCGGCGAGTTGGCGCGCTCGGGAGCGAACAGGAAGTCGGCGAGGTAGCCGATGACGTGCTTCCTGCCGCTCGCCGTCTCGATCCACTCGCTGCCGGGGCTGACGCTGTCGGCGAGCGTCGCATCGAGGTCGAGCGCGCCGCGCAGCTGGTCGAAGTAGGCGACCTCGAGCCGCGTGCCGCGGCGCACCGTGCCCGACGTCGGCGCGAGCTCGCCGAGGATGAGCTTGAGCAGCGTCGTCTTGCCGGCGCCGTTCGGGCCGATCAGGCCGACCTTGTCGCCGCGCAGCAGCGTCGCCGAGAAGTCGCGCACGACCGTGCGCGCTTCGCTCGCTGGCCGCCCTGGCGGCGCCGGGTACGCGAACGTGACGTGCTTGAGCTCGGCGACGATCTTGCCGCTCGGCACGCCGGCGTCGACCTCGAGCGCGATGCGGCCGAGCGACTCGCGCCGTGCCGCGCGCTCGGCGCGCAGCGCCTGCAGGCGCTGGACGCGGCCGACGCTGCGGGTGCGGCGCGCCTCGACGCCCTTCCTCACCCAGACCTCTTCCTGCGCGAGCAGCTTGTCGGCGCGTGCGTTGGCGAGCGTCTCGGCGGCGAGCTGCTCGTCCTTGCGCGACTCGTACGCTGCGAACGAGCCGGGATAGCTGCGCAGCACGCCGCGGTCGAGCTCGACGATCCGCGTCGCGACGGCGTCGAGGAACGCGCGGTCGTGCGTGACGACGACGACGCTGCCGCGAAACGCGACCAGCAGCTCCTCGAGCCACGCGATCGCGTCGAGATCGAGATGGTTGGTCGGCTCGTCGAGGAGCAGCACGTCGGGGACGGCGACCAGCGCGCGTGCGAGCGCGACGCGCTTGCGGGTGCCGCCCGAGAGCTCGCGGATCGCCGCCGCGCCGTCGAGGCCGAGGCGGGCGAGCGTCGTCTCGACGCGCTGCTCCCAGTTCCACGCGTCGAGCGCTTCGATGCGCGCCTGCAGCGCGTCGAGCTCGACCGCCTTCGCGGCGGGATCGAGGTCGCTCTGCGCTGCCAGCGTCTCGTAGCCGTCGCGGACGACGCGCGCCTCGGCGACGCCCTCGCCGACGGCGTCGAACACGGTGCCGGCGAGATCGAACTCGGGCTCCTGCGCGACGTAGCGGATGCGCGCGCCCTGCGCCGTCTGCAGCACGCCGTCGTCGAGGTGCTCGAGACCGGCGATGACCTTCAGCAGCGACGACTTGCCGGTGCCGTTGCGGCCGATGAGGCCGACGTGCTCGCCGGCGTCGATCGTGAGCGAAGCGCCGTCGAGCAGCGCGACGTGGCCGAACGCGAGATGCGCGTCGGCGAGGGTGAGAACCGGCATCGTTCGCGACCCGCTGCCGCGCTCACGCCGCGTGCGGGCGGGCGAGCGCGCGCTCGAGCGCGTCGACGAACGTCGCGGCGACGTCGAACCCGCTCTGCTGCGTGATCTCCTGGAAGCCGGTCGGGCTCGTGACGTTGATCTCGGTCAGGCACTCGCCGATCACGTCGAGGCCGACGAGGAACAGCCCGCGCTTGGCGAGCACCGGCCCGAGCGCCTCGGCGATCTCGCGGTCGCGCGCAGAGAGCGGCTGCGCGACGCCCTTGCCGCCGACGGCGAGGTTGCCGCGGATCTCGCTGCCCTGCGGAATCCGCGCCAGCGCGTGCGGCACCGGAGCGCCGTCGATCAGGAGGATGCGCTTGTCGCCGGCGGTGATCTCGGTCAGGTAGCGCTGCGCCATCACCGTCGTCGTGCCGTTGCGGTTCAGCGTCTCGGTGATGCTGCCGAGGTTGAGGCCGTCGGGGCCGACGCGAAAGATCCCCATTCCGCCCATGCCGTCGAGCGGCTTCAGGACGATGTCGCCGTGCTCGGCGTGGAAGCGCTTGATCGCGGCCTCGTCGCGGGTGACGATCGTCGCCGCGATGAACTGCGGGAACTCGAGGATCGCGAGCTTCTCGGGATGCTCGCGCAGCGCGCGCGGCGCGTTGAAGACGCGCGCGCCCTCGCGCTCGGCCTGCGAAAGCAGGTGCGTCGCGTAGAAGTATTCGCTGTCGAACGGCGGGTCCTTGCGCATGACGACGGCGTCGAACGCGGCGAGCGAGAGCCACCCCGGCTCGCCGGTCTCGACGAACCACGCCGCGCTGCTCGGCGCCGCCAGCGCGATGCTGCGCACGCGCGCCTCGACGCGGCCGCCGCGCTGCCAGACCAGGTCCTTCGGCTCGCACGCTGCGAGCGCATGGCCGCGCGACTCGGCCGCGCGCATCATCGCGAAGGTCGTGTCCTTGTAGGTCTTGAACGTCTCGAGCGGGTCGGCGACGAAGAGCAGGCGCATGTCGATCGGTGCGGGAGGGCCTAGATCTCGACCTTCGAGCCGAGCTCGACGACGCGGTTGGCCGGCAGGCGGAGGAAGTCGGCCGCGGCCGACGCGTTGCGGTGCATGCCCGCGAAGAGCTTCTCGCGCCAGTCGGCCATGCCGCTGCCGATCGTCGGGATGACGATGTCGCGCGACAGGAAGTACGACGTGTCCATGACCTCCATCGGGCAGCCGACGGTGCGCAGCTGCTCGAGCGCGGCGGGGACGTCGGGCTCGTCCTTGAAGCCGAAGTTGACGAGCACCTGCCAGCAGTCGTTGTCGAGCATCGTCGCCTCGCAGCGCACGCTGTCGTCGATCCACGGCACCTCGTGGTGCTTGACGGTGACGAAGAGGTTGCGCTCGTGCAGCACCTTGTTGTGCTTGAGGTTGTGCAGCAGCGCGTTCGGCGTCAGGCCCTCGTCGCTGACGAGGAAGACGGCGGTGCCGGGGACGCGGATCGGCGGGCTCACGAACACCGACTCGAGGAAGCTCCTCAGGTCGATCGAGTCGTTGCGCAGGCTCTGCGACATCAGCTTCCTGCCCTGCTTCCACGTCATCATCAGCGTGAACATGAAGGCGCCGATGAGGAGCGGGAACCAGCCGCCCTCGATGACCTTGACGATGTTGGCGGCGAGGTACGTGAAGTCGACGACGAAGAAGAATCCGGTCGCGCCGATCGCGACGATCCAGGGATACTTCCAGCCGTAGCGGACGACGAAGAAGGTCATCGTCGTCGTGATCAGCATGTCGATCGTCACCGTGATGCCGTAGGCGGCGCCGAGGTTGTCGCTCGAGCCGAACAGGACGACCGCGATGACGACCCCGGCGAAGAGGCCCCAGTTGACGAACGGCACGAAGACCTGCCCGGTCTCGAGCACCGACGTGTGCAGGATGCGCAGTCGCGGCAGGTAGCCGAGCTGGATCGCCTGCTTGGTGACCGAGAACGCGGCCGTGATGAGCGCCTGCGACGCGATCACCGCGGCGCACGAGGCGAGCACGATCAGCGGATAGAGCGCCCACGTCGGCGCCATCTCGTAGAACGGGTTGCCCACCTTGCCAGGATCGGCGAGGAGCATCGCGCCCTGGCCGAAGTAGTTGAGGAGCAGCGCCGGCATCGCGACGCCGAACCAGGCGACGCGGATCGGCCGCTTGCCGAAGTGGCCCATGTCGGCGTAGAGCGCCTCGGCGCCGGTGACGCAAAGGACGACCGCGCCGAGCGCGATGAAGCCGATCGCCGGCTGGCGAAGCAGGAAGAGCAGCGCGTAATGCGGCGAGAGCGCGCGCAGGATCGACGGGTTGTCGCCGATGTGCATCGCGCCGAGCGCGCCGATGCACGCGAACCAGACCAGCATCACCGGCCCGAACAGGCGGCCCACGCGCTCGGTGCCGAAGCGCTGGAAGGCGAACAGCCCGGTGAGGATGACGAGCGTGATCGGAACGATCCACGTGTGCAGCGCCGGCGCCGCGACCTGCAGGCCCTCGACCGCGCCGAGCACCGAGATCGCCGGCGTGATGACGCCGTCGCCGAAGAAGATCGCGGTGCCGAAGATGCCGACGAAGAGCAGCCGCTGGCGCAGCCGCGGCCGCCGGCGCACCGCCTGCGACGCCAGCGCGAGCATCGCGATCAGGCCGCCCTCGCCGTTGTTGTCGGCACGCAGGATGAGGACGACGTACTTGATCGAGACGACGACCGTGATCGTCCAGAAGACGAGCGAGAGGACGCCGTAGACGTTTGCCGGCGCCAGCGGCACGTGGCCGTTGGCGAACACCTGCTTGAGCGCATAGAGCGGGCTGGTGCCGATGTCGCCGTAGACGACGCCGATCGCGCCGAGCGTGAGGATGGCGAGGTCACGCGCCGAGCGCGGCCCTTTTCCTGGATGCGGCGCGTCCAGGTGCGCGGGCGGCGGCGCGGTCGTCGCGCCTGCCTCGGCCGGGTGCGCCACCGTCGCGGTGTCGTTCACGGCTGCACCTGCGCCGGCTGCGCGCGGGTCGGCCGCGCCGGCGGGTTCGGGTGGAGACGGGATGTCGTCATCGCATCGGCCTCGATCTCCTCGCACGCGGGGCGCGGGAGCGGCCGGCGCCATTGTGACGCGGCGCCGGTGATCGCACGCGCCCGCCGCAGCGGCGCGCAAGCGCCTTCAGTCGTAGATCTCGGCGTCCGGGTCGGTGGCCTCGAGCTCGTAGCTCGCCGCGACCATGGCGAGCCGGGCGATCACCCCGTACATGTAGAAGCGGTTCGGCGCGCTCGCTCCCGGCTTCGAGCCGGGCTTGGGGAGCTGGTTGGAGCCGGCGAACGCCAGCGGGACGAAGCTCGCCCCGGGCGAGTTCAGGTTCTCGTCGGTGCCGCGCTCGGGATTGACGCGATAGAAGCCGCCGACGACGTAGCGGTCGATCATGTAGACGACCGGCTCGGCGACCGCGTCGTTGACGCGCTCGTAGGTCGGAACGCCTTCCTGCAGGATGACCTCGCTCACCTCCTGGCCGTCCTTGATGATGCTCATCTTGTTGCGCGTGCGCCGGTTGATGTCGGCGAGGTCCTTCGGATCGCGCACCGTCATGATCCCCATGCCGTAGGTGCCGGCGTCGGCCTTGACGATGATGAACGGCTTTTCCTGGATGCCGTATTCCTTGTACTTGCGGCGGATCTTGCCGAGCAGCGTCTCGGCGTTGCTCATCAGGCACTCGGCGCCGGCGCCATCCGAGAAGTTGACCTCGCCGCAGCGCGCGTACATCGGGTTGACGAGCCACGGGTCCATGCCGAGCAGCTTGGCGAACTTCTTCGCGACCTCCTCGTAGGCGGCGAAGTGGTTCGTCTTCCTGCGGATCGCCCAGCCGGCGTGCAGCGGCGGCAGAAGGTACTGCTCGTGCAGCCCCTCGAGGATCTTCGGGATCCCGGCCGAGAGGTCGTTGTTGAGCAGGATCGTGCAGGGATCGAAGTCCTTGAGGCCGAGGCGGTTCCTCGTCCTGACGAGCGGCTCGACGGTGAGCGCGCTGCCGTCGGGAAGCGGGACTTCGGTCGGCGTCGTGATCGCCTCGTCGAGCGTGCCGAGGCGGACGTTGAGGCCCGCCTGGTGGAAGATCTCCATCAGCCGCGCGACGTTCATCAGGTAGAACGAGTTGCGCGTGTGCCGCTCGGGGATGAGCAGCAGGTTCTTCGCTTCCGGGCAGATCTTCTCGATCGCAGCCATCGCCGCCTGCACGGCCAGCGGCAGCATCTCGGCAGTCAGGTTGTTGAAGCCGCCCGGGAACAGGTTGGTGTCGACCGGCGCCAGCTTGAAGCCCGCGTTCCTCAGGTCGACCGAGGTATAGAACGGCGGCGTGTGCTCCATCCATTCGAGACGGAACCAGCGCTCGATCGCCGGGAGCGACTCGAGCATGCGCTGCTCGAGCTCGTTGATGGGTCCGGTGAGCGCAGTGATGAGATGAGGAACCATGGAAAGAGCTCGCGTGGCGGCGCCCTGCCCGCCGAGGCGAGCCGGGATTCTAGGTGGCATATGGGGCTCCCGCGGCGGCGGGCAAGCGCCTCCGGTCGGGGCTCGGTGACCGCCAGCGCGGCCTCACCGTGCGAAAGCACCGCGCCATCCCGACGCGAGTGCCAGCTTGCGCGCTCTGGCAGGTGGAGCGAGGAAGTGAAAAGGGCCACCGAGCGGTGGCCCCGAGATCCTTCGCTTCGCTCAGGACGACGTCGACGGCCGCGGCGCGGCCGTCGACGTCAGTTGTGGTACGCGGTCTCGCCGTGCGCCGTGATGTCGAGTCCTTCGCGCTCCTCTTCCTCGCTGACGCGCAGGCCGATCGTCATGTCGACCAGCTTGTACGCGATGAGCGAGACGACTCCCGACCAGACGATCGTGACGAGCACCGCCTTCAGCTGGATCCAGACCTGGTCGAGGATCGGCACCGAGCCGACCGTGCCGGCGACCCAGTCGGTCACCTGGCCGGGGCCGCCGAGCAGCTGCGTGTTGAACACG
Source organism: Caldimonas sp. (assembly GCA_030150305.1). GTDB lineage: Bacteria > Pseudomonadota > Gammaproteobacteria > Burkholderiales > Burkholderiaceae_C > Schlegelella_A. The sequence continues at coordinate 8,098 of JASLGD010000426.1, forward strand.
CCGGTCAGCAGCGCGCCGGTGATGCCGCCGACGCCGTGGACGCCGAAGACGTCGAGCGAGTCGTCGGCGCCGAGCATGCGCTTGAGACCGTTCACTCCCCACAGGCAGGCGAAGCCGGCGACGAAGCCGACCACCAGCGCGCCGAGCAGGCCGACGTTGCCGCACGCCGGCGTGATCGCCACCAGGCCGGCGACAGCGCCCGACGCGGCGCCGACCATCGACGCCTTGCCCTTGATCAGCGCCTCGCCGATGCACCACGCGAGCACCGCGCACGCCGTCGCCGAGAACGTGTTGATGAACGCGAGCACCGCGGTTCCGTTGGCCTCGAGCGCCGAGCCGGCGTTGAATCCGAACCAGCCGACCCAGAGCAGCGCCGCGCCGACCATCGTCAGCGTCACCGAGTGCGGCGTGAACGCCTCGCGGCCGTAGCCGACGCGCTTGCCCACCATGAAGGCGCCGACCAGACCGGCGACCGCGGAGTTGACGTGGACGACGGTGCCGCCCGCGAAGTCGAGCGCGCCCCATTGCCAGACCATGCCGCCGCGCGCCGACGTCGCCGCCGCGGTCGCCGCCGACTTGAACTCGTCGGGGCCGGGCCAGAACCAGACCATGTGCGCGATCGGGCAATAGGCGAACGTGAACCAGAGCACCATGAACGCGAGCACGGCCGAGAACTTCATCCGCTCGGCGAACGCGCCGACGATCAGGCAGCACGTGATCGCTGCGAACGTCGCCTGGAACGCCAGGTAGATCAGCTCGGGCAGGACGACACCCTTGCTGAACGTCGCTGCGTTCGCGAACGAGCCGTCCTTCGGGTTGAACATGTCGCTCATGAAGACCCGACTGAAGCCGCCGAAGAACTGGTTGCCCTCGGTGAACGCGAGGCTGTAGCCGTACAGGCACCAGAGCACGACGATCATCGAGAAGGTGACGAATACCTGCATCAGCACCGACAGCATGTTCTTGCTGCGGACGAGGCCGCCGTAGAACAGCGCCAGCGCCGGGACCGACATCATGATGACGAGCGCCGTCGCGACGATCATCCAGGCGACGTCGCCCTTGTTGGGCACCGGCGCGGACGACGCGGCTGCGGCGGCAGACGCCGCCTCGGCCGGAGCGGCCGCTGCGGGCGTTGCCGTCGTCGTCGCGGCCGCGGCGGGCGCGGCGTCGGCGGCCGAGGCCGCCTGCGCGAATGCATTGGCGCCGGCGAACAGCGTCGCGACACCGAGCACGAGAGGAAGGAGCAGCTTGTTCATGGTGATGCGCACGGAGTTCACAGCGCCTCCTTACCGGTCTCGCCGGTGCGGATGCGGACGACCTGCTCGAGCGCGGAGACGAACACCTTGCCATCGCCGATCTTGCCGGTGCGCGCCGCACCCTCGATCGCCTCGATGACGCGTTCGACGATCGCGTCGTCGACGGCGGCCTCGATCTTCACCTTCGGCAGGAAGTCGACGACGTATTCCGCGCCGCGGTAGAGCTCGGTATGGCCCTTCTGGCGCCCGAATCCCTTGGCCTCCGTGACCGTGATGCCCTGAATCCCGACTTCCTGAAGCGCCTCTTTCACCTCATCGAGCTTGAACGGCTTGATGACGGCTTCGATCTTCTTCATGCGCGCGCTCCTTCATGCGGGGCCGCCAGACTCTATTAATCCGAGTCTGCTGCACTGCACCAGCGGCGGAATCGCGCATCCACAGGCATTCGGAGCCGGTGCGGCCGGCGAACCCCATGGTCTA
>JASLGD010000617.1 GCA_030150305.1 Caldimonas sp.
ACGATCCGCGTCCGGCACCAGCCGAGCCGGTGCGCGAGCCGCGCGCGCCGGCGCCGCCGGCGGTCGCCGACTGAACGGATCGGGCCGCGACGCGCGCGTCGCGCCGTCGAAGGCACGGCGGCCCGCGCCGTCGCGCTCGAGCGACGAAGGCGATGCGCCTCCCGGACTCGTCTGGGTGAGCGACGACGCGCCGGGGATCCGGCGCATCCGCCAGGGCGATGGCTTCGCGTACGTCGGCGCGGACGGCAAGCGCATCCGCAACAAGGCCGAGCTCGATCGCATCCGTTCGCTCGCGATCCCGCCCGCCTACGAGCAGGTCTGGATCTGCCCGCTGCCGAACGGCCACCTGCAGGCGACCGGCCGCGACGCGCGCGGACGCAAGCAGTACCGCTACCACCCCGAGTGGCGCATCGCCAAGGACCAGCACAAGTTCGACCGCATGCTCGAGTTCGGCGCCGCGCTGCCGAGGATCCGCAAGCGCGTGCAGGCCGACCTCGGCGCGCCGGTCGGCACGATGCCGCGGCGCGAGACCGTGCTGGCGACGATCGTGCGCCTGCTCGACACGACCTACGTGCGGATCGGCAACGAGGAATACGCGCGCGAGAACAAGTCGTTCGGCCTGACGACGCTGCGCAACCGGCACGCCGCGGTCTCGGGGAGCACGCTGCGGCTGCGCTTTCGCGGCAAGAGCGGCAAGGAGCACGAGGTCGCGCTCGACGATCCGCGCGTCGCCCGCGTCGTCCGCCGCTGCCAGGCGATGCCGGGCCAGGACCTGTTCCAGTACGTCGACGAGGACGGCGCGCTGCACGGCGTCGGCTCGGCCGACGTCAACGACTACATCCGCGAGGCGAGCGGCGCCGACTTCACTGCCAAGGACTTCCGCACCTGGCACGGCACCGCGCACGCGCTCTCGCTCTGGATCGAGCACGCCGAGCTCGAGAAGAAGATGCGGCCGAGCGCGAAGGAGCTGCTCGGCGAGGTCGCCAAGCGCCTCGGCAACACGGTCGCGGTCTGCAAGAAGTCGTACGTGCATCCGCGCGTGCTCGAGGTGCTCGCGAGCGAGATCGACGACGAGCTGCGCGCAGCGCTCGCCGCCGAGCGCAAGGGCGGCCTCGAGGTCCACGAGCGCCGGCTGCTCGCGTTCCTGTCGCGTTCCTGAGCGAACGAGGCGGCGGCTTGCCGGCCGCCTTCGACGACCGCTAGAATTTACCTACCGGTCGGTCGACGATGTTTCGCGCCGCGCCGTCCCGCAAGGAGACACCCGTGGCAGACCCGCTCGTCCTCGTCGGCCATTCCGGCAGCGTCCGCACGCTGACGCTCAACCGGCCGCAGGCGCTCAACAGCTTCACCGGCGCGATGCACGGCGAGCTGCGCGCCGCGCTCGACGCCGCGGCCGCCGACCGCGACGTCCGCTGCCTCGTGATCACCGGCAGCGGGCGCGGCTTTTGCGCCGGCCAGGACCTCGCCGACCCCGCCGTCGCACCGCAGAGCGACGGCGCGACGGCCGACGTCGGCAACGCGATCGAGCGCTTCTACAAGCCGCTCGCGCTGCGCATCCGCTCGCTGCCGATGCCCGTCGTCGCGGCGGTCAACGGCGTCGCCGCCGGCGCCGGGGCGAACTTCGCGCTGCTCTGCGACGTCGTCGTCGCGGCGCGCTCGGCGAGCTTCCTGCAGGCGTTCTCGAAGATCGGCCTCATCCCCGACTGCGGCGGGACGTGGCTGCTGCCGCGCCTCGTCGGCCGCGCGCGCGCGTTCGGCCTCGCGATGCTCGCCGACAAGCTCGCCGCGGCCGACGCCGAGCGGATCGGCCTGATCTGGAAGTGCGTCGACGACGACGCGCTCACGGCCGAGGTCGAAGCGCTCGCCGCGCGCCTCGCGACATTGCCGACCAAGGCCCTCGTCGCGACGCGGCAGGCGCTCGACGCCGCGCAGCAGCTCGACCTCGCCGCCGCGCTCTCGCTCGAGGCCGACGTCCAGCGCACGCTCGGCGCCGCGCCCGACTTCGCCGAGGGCGTCGCCGCCTTCATGGCCAAGCGCGCGCCGACGTTTCGCGACCGTTGAGCGCGATGGCTGCCGCGCACGACGCCGACCACCGGCCCTCGCCCGCGGAGGTCGGCGCGTACATGTACGCCGCCGACCGCGCGTCGCAGGCGCTCGGCATGCGCATCGTGGCGCTCGGCGCCGGCACCGCGACGCTCGAGATGGCGGTGCGCGACGACATGCTGAACGGCCACGCGATCTGCCACGGCGGCTTCATCACCACGCTCGCCGACTCGGCGTTCGCGTTCGCGTGCAACTCGCGCAACCAGCTCACCGTCGCCGCCGGGCTGACGGTCGATTTCGTGCAGCAGGTCGAGCGCGGCGACGTCCTCGCCGCGACCGCGGTCGAGGTCTCGCGCAGCGGCCGCACCGGCGTCTACGACATCGTCGTCACGAACCGCGCCGGCGAGCGCGTCGCGCTCGTCCGCGGCCGCTCGGCGACGCTCACCGGCCGCACGGTGATCCCGGTGGCCCTCGACGAGGAGGCGCCATGACGTCGCGTCGACCGCTGCCCGGCGAGCTCGAGCCGATCGAGCGCGCGAGCACCGACGAGCTGCGCGCGCTGCAGCTCGAGCGCCTGCGCTGGACGCTGCGGCACGCGTACGACAACGTCGCGCATTACCGCAAGGCGTTCGACGCGAAGGGCGTGCATCCGGGCGACCTGAAGGAGCTCTCGGATCTCGCGCGCTTCCCGTTCACGGTCAAAAGCGACCTGCGCGATCACTATCCGTTCGGCCTCTTCGCGGTGCCGAAGGAGCGCATCGCGCGCATCCACGCATCGTCGGGAACGACCGGCAAGCCGACCGTCGTCGGCTACACGCTGCGCGACATCGACGTCTGGGCCGACCTCGTCGCGCGCTCGATCCGCGCCGCCGGCGGCCGGCCCGGCGACACCGTCCACGTCGCCTACGGCTACGGCCTCTTCACCGGCGGCCTCGGCGCGCACTACGGCGCCGAGCGGCTCGGCTGCACGGTGATCCCGATGTCGGGCGGCCAGACCGAGAAGCAGGTCCAGCTCATCAGCGACCTGAAGCCGCAGATCATCATGGTCACGCCCTCCTACATGCAGGTGTTGATCGAGGAGCTCGTGCGGCAGGGGCTCGATCCGACCTCGACCAGCCTCGAGGTCGGCATCTTCGGCGCCGAGCCGTGGACCGAGGCGATGCGCAAGGACATCGAGACGCAGGCCGGCATCGACGCGGTCGACATCTACGGCCTCTCGGAAGTGATGGGCCCGGGCGTCGCGAGCGAGTGCGTCGAGACCAAGGACGGTCCGGTGATCTGGGAGGACCACTTCTATCCCGAGATCATCGATCCCGAGACCGGCGAGGTGCTGCCGGAAGGCTCGGAAGGGGAACTGGTGTTCACCTCGCTGAGCAAGGAAGCGCTGCCGGTCATCCGCTACCGCACGCGCGACCTGACGCGCCTGCTGCCGCCGACCGCGCGCAGCATGCGCCGCATGGGCAAGATCGTGGGCCGCAGCGACGACATGCTGATCATCCGCGGCGTCAACCTGTTCCCGACGCAGATCGAGGAGCTGGTGCTCGCCGAGCCCGGCCTGTCGGGCCAGTACCAGATCGTCGTCAGCCGCGACGGTCACCTCGACGAGGTCGAGGTGCGCTGCGAGCTGTCGGCCGCGGGCGGCGGCGACGCGCTGGCGATGTCCAAGTCGCTGCAGCACCGCATCAAGACGCTGATCGGCGTGTCGACCCGGGTGACCGTCGGCGCGCCGGATTCGATTGAACGGACGCTGGTGGGCAAGGCCCGCCGCGTCGTGGACCAACGTCCGAAGAACTCGTAAGGAGCGCATCCATGTACACGCAAGCCATGAGCGTCGGTCCGCAGGACCAGGCGACCAAGCTGCAGACCGCTGAAGAGCAGCAGCGCAACGAGGCCTTCGAGGCCCGCATCGACGCGGGCGACTTCATCGAGGCCAAGGACTGGATGCCGGAGCACTACCGCAAGACGCTGGTGCGCCAGATCAGCCAGCACGCGCATTCGGAGATCGTCGGCATGCTGCCCGAAGGCAACTGGATCACGCGCGCGCCCACGCTCAAGCGCAAGGCGATCCTGCTGGCCAAGGTGCAGGACGAGGGCGGCCACGGGCTCTACCTGTATTCCGCCGCCGAGACGCTGGGCACCAGCCGCGACCAGATGCTGGATGCGCTGCACACCGGCAAGGCCAAGTAC
>JASLGD010000446.1 GCA_030150305.1 Caldimonas sp.
GTCAGCGGTCCGAGCGCGACGCGGAACTTGAACTGCCGGTCGCGCCACTTGCTGCCGCTCGTCGCCGACACGCCGAGGCGCGGCATCGCGGCATCGACCCGCTCGGGACGGCTGCGCGAAAAGCCGAGCCTGCTGCGGTCCTCGCTCGCGAGGACCAACCACGTCGCGACGTGCTGCTCGATGCGCGCCGGAACGCGGAAGTACTGGCGCAGCAGCTTCGCGAGACCTTCGGCGTGGCGGCTGCGCGCACCGAGGAGCCCCGCCTGGAAGAGGCGCGCGATCTCGGGCAGCGCGCGCGCCGTGCCTGCGCCTTCCGCGCCATACGTCGCGCCGAGCCACGCGGCGAAGCGGTCGTTTCCCGGCCGGTCGTGATGGACCGCAGGCTGTGCCTGCGCCCAGGTCCGATAAAAGAGCGACAGCAGGCGGTGATGGAAGACGTCGAGAAAACGCACCAGCGTCGCGTCGCCGCGAAAGCGCAGCCGTTCGCGCACGTACTCGGTGAAGTGAAGCGGCATCGGCCCCTGGGGGCCCAGCAGGCCGAACAGGCGAACGCCGAGGCGCGGCACCGGCCGCCCGTGGGCGACGAAGCTCTCGAGTGCCGCGGGCGCGAACGAGAGCTCGGGGTCCTGGCCGAGCCGCACGGTCTCCTGCGACGGCCGCAGCGCCGTGCCGATCCGCGGCAGCTCCGGCCGCAGCGACTCGACGTGGCGCAGCACCGCGAAGAAGTCGTGCTCGCGCGGCGCCGACGCGAGCGCGGCGAACAGCGCCGCGAGGTGCGCTTCGCGGGCGGCGGCCGCGGCGGTGTCGGGTCGGGTGCTGCCGCCTGCCGACATCACACCGTCTCCCGCATTCCGATGCGCGGCGGCCAGCGCATGACCTCGCCGCGCTGCACGGTCCTCAGCGTCAGCTGCGTGAAGCTGTTGATCGCGGCGTGCCGCGCGAAGAATCGCTCGAGCACGCTCGCGAACACGAACGCGCTCGTCCCCTGGAAGGCGAGCTCGTCGAGCTCGAGCACGATCTCGACCCCGCTGCCGAACGAGATCGGGCCACGGAAGGGAAGGCGCCGCACCGCGCTTCGCGCCTGCACTCCCATCACGCCCTCGACCTGGCGCTCCCAACTGCTGTCCTCGGGCGGGGCGTAGAGGCCGAGCATCGTGCGCAACGCGGCGGCCGCGTGCTGCGACGTTTCGCCGACGAGCGCGAGATGGTTGAGCGCGAGATGGTTGACGAGGCTCCAGCCGAACTGCCCGACCGGCCTGCGCGACACCGGACGCGTCGGACCGCGCAGCACGTCGACGCGCAGCACCGGGCCCGGCGATTCGAGCCGCCATTCCGGATGCTCGCCGTTTCGGCTGCCCGCCTGCGGAAGCAAGGTCGGGAGGTCCCGGTTCGTCACCCACGCCGTCACCGACAGCTGGCGGAGGTCGCCTCGATACGGAGCGTGTGCGGGGTCGACGAGCGAGAGGAACACTTCGTCGCCGATGTACGAGGAGCGCGCGCCATGCTCCTTCTGGCGCGACGACAGCAGGCGCGGCTCGCGGCGCACGGTGTAGAAGCCTTGCGAGTCGCCACGGCCGGTCGGATCGTGCCAGGTCGAATAGAGCGGGTTGAACTCCTGCTGGGCGACCGCGCCGGTACCGAAGCCCGTCACCGAGGCGATGCTGTGCACCTCGTAGTCCATCGGCCGCGTCCGGTCGGGAACGACGTGGTACTCCCACGAGCCGGTCGTGACCTGGATGCGGTCGAGGCGCTTGTGGATCAGATTGATCGCCGGCGTGCAATGGAGCGCGAGGCTCGCCGCGTCGACGAGGACCTCGAGCCCCGGATCGCCTCGCCGCAGCACGACGATCAGCTCGGCTTCGTCGCTGCGCACGGCCGCGAGGCGGGTCGCGAGATCGGCGATCTCGAAGAAGAGGAAGCGATGCGGCGTCGCGGCGAGCTCCTGGAGCAGGCGGTAGCCGGAAAACGCGCGCAGCGATTCGGGCAACAGCGACTCGTCGGCCGCGAAGCCGAGCGCGCGCACGCTGTCGGCGCCTCGCCAGGCGCGCGAGGTGATCGCGCTTTCGCTGCCGGCCGCACGGACAAGCGTTCCGCTCGCCGACCCGAGCACGAGCTCGTGCAGGCGAAAGGCGACGTCGTCGGGGGCGCTCACGTAGAGCGCCAGCTTGTCGAGGGCGAGCTGGTCGAAGCGCAGGCCGCCGCCGCAGCGCAGCCGCAGGCGCAGGCCGCCACGCATGCCGAGCAGCTCCGGCAGCCTGGCCGCTGCCAGGTCGGGCGCATGGCTGAAGTACTGCGCGCTCACCAGCTCGATCGGCCAGAGCGTCACCGCGTGCGCGGTGCTGAACTCGCAGTGGGTGTCCTGTCCTCTCGCCAGCTCGGAGGCGATTGCGCTGCCGCGCGGCACGACGTAGCCCTTGACGAGATTCGGGTCGGCGGGGTCGACGGCAAAGCGTGCGATCAGCGTCGACGGCACCGGCGCCAGGAAGTTGGGGTAGGTCGTCTCGAGGAGGTGAGCGATCAGCCGAGGATGCTCGGACTCGAGCTTGAGCTGGACGCGCGCGGTGAGAAAGGCGAATCCCTCGAGCAGACGCTCGACGTAGGGATCGGTGACCTCCATCCCTTCCATGCCGAGGCGCGAGGCGATCTTCGGGAACTCCTGCGCGAACTCGGCACCGACGTCGCGCAAGTGGGCGAGCTCGTCGCTGTAGAGGCGAAGCAGGCGCGGGTCCATCTCGGCGTCGTCGCGTCGGGGCGTCGCTCAGCTCAGAGGAACTGGTCGCACTCGAGGCCCTTCCTCAGGTGCACCGGCTTCGCCCTGCGGACCAGCTGCGGACGCAGGCGCGTTCATCGTGCCTTCCGGATCACACGGCTCGCGACGGCGAGACGCTTGCCATGTCGCGCACTTCGACCTGCCCGGCCTCGAGGTCGAGCTGCGTGCGCAGCAGGATCTCGAGCGGAACGGGCTGCGACCACAGGTGGCCCCGGATCTCGAACTCGATGACGTTGTGCGTGTCGAGCACGCTCGTCGCCTCGCGCGCCTCGACGCGCAACGTGCTCGGCAGGATGCGCGGCTCGAAGCGGACGATCGCCTCGCGGATCGTCTCCTCGAGCGAGCTCACGTCGAGCTTGGACGCGAGCTGGCCCGAGAGCGGCGGCAGCCCGAAGTTGAGGACGCTGTCGGCGAGGAGCGGATACGACGACACCGCGCCGGCAAGCGGCTGCACCGAGTTGAACAGCGCGCCGAGGTCGCGCAGCACCGCCTGACGAAGCTGCGCCTTCGACATCACGCGGTGCGTCTCGGCCTCCTTGCGCTGGTCGGGTTCGTCGTCGGTCAGCCGGTCGAGCAGGGCCGGCTGCAGGCGGTTGCGGACGTCGATCGGCATCGCCGCGGCTCACTCCTGGACGCTCGTCGGCTGCAACACGATCTCGCGCGCTTCGAGCACGCCGACCTCGGCCGCGCTCGTCGTGAGGATGCGCTGTCCGACGCCGCGGAACTGCTCGGGTGCGATCTCGAGCCACTCGGTCTTGCGCGCCATCCGCACGCTCGCGTCGCCTTCGCCTCCGGTGCCCGCGTACCGAGTCGGCACGAGCGCCACCGCATCGCCTCCGTTGACGAACCAGAGATGCGCAGGCGCCCAGACCAGATCGCGCAGATCGGCCGGCGCTTCGATGCTCGCCTTCGCCAGGGCGGCGAACGGCACCCAGGCGTAGCGGCCGTTGATCACCGCCTCGAGCACGGGACCGAGACGCGAATCGGCGTCGGCGATCCATTCGAACTCGACACCGTCGAGAGCGCCCGCGGTGGGCGGGGCGGCGGCGAGCGCATCGGAGCGGAGCCTGGCGGCGAGCGCACCGTCGCCGCGCGCGTCGGCTTGCAGCGCCTCGACGAGCATCGCCGCCCATGGCTGCGGCTGGCCGAAGACCATGGGCGTCGTCTGGCCCTGGAACACCGCCTCGCGCACGGCTTCGCAGCGCAGCGCCTCGCGGTAGGTATTGACCATCGGCAAGGTCGCCGCGTCGAGCTCGCCGCAGAGCTCGAGCTGCTGCAGCGCGCGCTGCCATTGGCCGAGCACGCACAAGAGCTGGAAGAGAAAAACGCGCTGGCTCGCGTCGGCAGGTCGCTCGCGAACCCGCGCCTGCAGCAGGTCGAGCGCGCGCTGCGGATCGCCGGCCGCGATCGCCTGCTCCGGCGTGGGCGAGCTCATGACGTCGACACCACCTCGTCCGAGAACGACGTCGCCGCTCCGCTGATCCCGGTGCCCTGCTGACGCTTGTATTCGACGTCGATCTTGGCGAAAGCGATGCCGACGGTTTCGAGCGGACTGCCGTGCTCGTCGACGTCGAGATCGATCTTCACGATCCGCGCCTGGCTGAGCGTCATCGTGTAGTAGTCGAGTGCGTCGCCGCCCGCCTTGCGAAGCGTCAGCTTGGCCTCCTTGACTTCGTCGTTCGTCACCAGCGCCGCGCACAGTGCCGTCGACGCCGAGTCGATGCCCTTGACGATGACCAGATGCTTGTATTGGCGTCGTGCCGTCGCCGCGGTCGAGCCGATCGCCGAAGCGGACGCGACGCCCCACGACCACGATCGGACCTCGATGTCGTCGACGTGACCCGTGGTCAAAGACTCGCCCTTGATCTTGCCCGCACGTCTGGTCTGCACGTGCAGAAAGCTGTCGGAGTCGGACACCGGGCCCGCCGGCTTGGTCGACATTTCAGCCCTCCTTCATCTCGCGGGCGCGAAACCGGACGCGAGCGGTGCCCTCCGCCGGGAAGAAATCGCATCCCGGCGGACCGCGGCGATGCGCGGCTCAGACCTTCTTGTTGGTGGTGACGTCCCAGCCGCCGATCACTTCGCCGCCGAGCGACCCGTCGGGCTTCTGTTCCTTGTACTTGAACTCGATCTTTCCGTAGTTGATCGAGATCTGGTCCATCGGGATCACGTCGGAGCCGGCCGAGCCGCCGTCCTGGAACGAGCTGATCAGGATCGGCGAGAGGACGATCGTCAGGAATTCCTGCTGGTCCTTGCCGGCCTTGCGACAGACGAGCGTCGCCGTCTTCAGGTGCTCACCCGTGCAGCACGAGGTCAGAAGCTTGGCCGACGCCTTGTCGACCTTCTTGACGATGTGCATGTCGCCCATCGCGACCTTGCCGCTGCCGCCGCCGCCACCGCTCTGGAACGAGCCGGCGTTGGTCGCGCCGAAGCTGAACGACTCGACCTCGATCTCGCCCTTGTGCTTGTCGTCCGTGGACTCGCCTTCGACACCGTCGATCTTCAGAAAGTAATCTACTTTTGCCATGGTGTGAGCCTTTGCGGTTTGAAGAGAGCGTCGTTCAACGATCCATCGTCGAGGCGCACACGACGCGCATGCCCCCGGCGCTCATTTCTCAGGCTGCCTTCTGGGACGGCAGCTTCGAGACCAGTCGCAGCGAAACCGTCAGGCCTTCGAGCTGGTAGTGCGGTCGCAGAAACATCTTGGACGAG
>JASLGD010000476.1 GCA_030150305.1 Caldimonas sp.
CCGAGCGCGGGCACCGGGCCCCAGCCGAAGATGAAGAGCGGCGAGAGCGGCACCAGGACGACGATGCCGAGGCAGACGGCGAGCGACGGCACGAGCATGTTGCCGGTGCCGCGGATGACGCTCGCGAGCGCGTTGAGCAGCCAGACGAGGAGGTTGCCCGCGAAGACGACGTTCGAGTACGCGACCGCCGCATCGAGCGATGCGCCGCGGCCGCCCATCGCCGCGTAGATCTGCCGTCCGCATGCGAGGAAGAGGGCGGACGTCGCGATGCCGAGCGCGGCGTTGACGACGAGCGCGTGGAGGACGAGCGAATCGGCGTCGCTGCGCCGGCCCGCGCCGAGCGCGCGCGCGATCGCCGACGAGATGCCGCCGCCGATCGCGCCCGCCGACAGCATCTGCATCATCATGAAGCCCGGAAAGACGAGCGCCATTCCGGCGAGCGCGTCGGTGCCGAGGCGCGAGACCCAGTACGTCTCGATCAGTCCGGTCGACGCCTGCGCCGTCATCACGAGGACGTTCGGCCACGCCATCGCGAGCAGCGTCGGCACGATCGCGCCGTGCAGCAGGCGGTGCGTGCGCGGGCTCATCGCGGCGTCGGCCGCAGGCGGGGCAGCCGCGACCGCTTCGACGCCGCCTTCGACTTGCGCCGCGACGGCGCTCACGCGCGCCTGCCCTTGTCGCCCGCCGGCCGCGAGAACACGCCGGCATAGCGCTTGGGCACCGTGTGTCCCGGCACCGCGAAGTGCTTGCGGCCGAACGCGACGAGCTCGATCAGCACCGGACGGAACTCGCGACCGCGTTCGGTCAGGAGGTACTCGTCGCGCGGCGGGTGCTCGCTGTAGCGGCGCCGCTCGAGCATCCCGGCCTCGACGAGCGCCGCGAGGCGGCGCGTCAGCATGTTCGGAGCGATGCCGAGGTTGGCGCGGAAGTCGTCGAACCGGGTCACGCCCGCGAACGCATCGCGCAGGATGAGGATGCTCCACCACTCGCCGACGCGCTCGAGCGTGCGCGCGATCGGGCAAGGCATGTCGGCGAAGCTCTTGCGCTGCATGCAGCGATGCTAGCCGTGTCACTTGCATGATGCAACCAACGAGCCGACGGGTATGGCCCTTGCCGACTCGCTGTCGGGCTGGCCGCTCGGGGCGCTCGAGTCGGTGGCCGGAGGATCTTTACAGGAGCAATCGATGAAGACTTCATTCGACAAGATCGCGAAGCGCACCGCGATCGCGATCGGAATCGGCCTCGCGTGCGCGCTGCCCGTCGCTGCGCAGACGGGCACGGGTGGCGGCACCGGCAGCGCGACCGGGAGCGGCACCGGGGCCGGCGGGACCGCAGGCGGAACGGGTGCATCGACCGGGTCCACCGGCACGACGACGCCAGGCACTACCGGCAGCAGCACGGGAACTGGCGGCAGCACGGGAACGGGGAGCAGCACAGGAAGCAGCACCCCGGGCAGCGACACCGGCGGCGCGGCAAGCACCGGCAGCACGGGCAGCACCGGTGCGACCGGAAGCATGGGCGCCACGGGAAGCACGGGCGCCACGACCGGCAGCACCGCCAGCACCGGGGGCACGACCGGATCGATGACCTCGACCGACAACGCCAGCGGCGGCGGGACCGGAACCGGCTCGACCGCAACGACCAGCGGCATGGTCGCCGGCTCGACGACGGGCGCAACGACCGGGACGACGGGCTCGATGACGAGCAGCGACACGGCGACGACGCACCGCTCGGGCTGGGGGTGGCTCGGGCTGCTCGGCCTGCTCGGATTGCTCGGCCTGCGCCGCCGCGACACCGTCGTCGACGTCGATCGCGGCCGTCCCGCGACCGTCGTGCGCTGACGACCGCCGCGCGCGACGCGCAAGCGCTCGGTGCGCGCAGCGTGTGCGCGCGCATCCCCCGCGGAGTCGGGCTGGCGCGAGCATCGCGGCGCTGCCGCGCATTTGCGTCGATACTGCGGAACCTTTCCTGCCCGCAACGACCCCGTGTTCATCCGCGGCATCGGCACCGCCACTCCTCCGAACCGCTACACCAAGGCCGAATGCCTCGCCGCGTTCGAGCGCTCCGCCTGGTTCGCGCGCCTCGACAGTCGCTCGCACCTGATCGCGCGCACGGTCCTGCAGCGCGACAACGGCATCGAGGGCCGCCACCTCGCGCTCGCCTCGCTCGACGAGGTGTTCACGATCGACCCCGACACGCTCGACCAGCGTTTCCTCGCCAACGCTCCGGTCCTCGCGGCGGCGGCGGCCGAGCGCGCGCTCGCGGCCGGAGGAATCGCGGCGCGCGACATCGGCGCTGTCGTCGTCAGCACGTGCACCGGCTACGTCTGCCCGGGGCTCTCGGGCTACGTCGCCGAGCGAATCGGGCTCGGCGCGGGCGTGCAGGCGTTCGACCTCGTCGGCCAGGGCTGCGCGGCAGCGCTGCCGAACCTGCAGCTCGGCCGCTCGCTCGTCGGCTCCGGCGCCGCCGAGCACGTGCTCTCGATCTGCGTCGAGGTGAGCAGCGCGGCGATGTACCTCGACAACGACCCGGGCGTCCTCATCAGCGCGTGCCTGTTCGGCGACGGCGCCGGCGCCGCGGTGCTGTCGGCGACGCCGTCGCCGCGCGGCAGACGGATCGAGTGGCGCGACAGCGCGTCGTACCTCGCGCCCTCGCAGCGCAAGGCGCTCATGTTCGAGCAGCGCGACGGCATGCTGCGCAACATCCTGACGCGCGAGGTGCCGGCGCTCGCCGCCGAGCACGCGCACCGCGTCTGCGAGACGGTCCTCGACCGCAACGGGCTGCACGGCGACGACGTCGCCGCGTGGATCGTGCACGCCGGCGGCCGCGACGTGCTGCTCGCGCTCGAGCGCCGCTTCGAGCTCGGCCGCGATGCGTTCCGCTACAGCGCCGCGATGCTGCGCGACTACGGCAACCTGTCGAGCGCGTTCGTCTACTTCGTCCTCGCCGCGGCGCTCGCCGATGAAGCGCGCGGCGGCTGGTGGTGGCTGACCGCGTTCGGTGCCGGCTTCAGCTGCCACGGCGCGCTCCTGCGCGTCGACTGAGGCTCGCGGCGAAGCGATGCTGGCGCGCGTCCTCGAGCCGGAGACGCTCGACCATCTGCCCGCCGACGATCCGGCGGCGCAGCGCGCGCGTCGCGACCTGCGCCGCGTCAACGCCGCGATGGGGGCGCGCCGCATCCTCGAGCGCGCGCTCGCGCGCGCGCTTCCCGACCGGCGCGGCCTGCGCCTGCTCGAGATCGGCTGCGGCGACGGCCGCCTGCTGCTCGACGTCGCGAAGCACCGCGGCGAGCGCTGGCCCGACGCGCACATCGACCTGCTCGACCGCGCGCCGATCGTCGACGCCGAGACCGTCGCCGCGTACGCCGCGTGCGGCTGGCAGGCGCGCTCGCTCGCCGCCGACGTGCTCGACTGGGCGCGCGCCGCCGACGCCGAGCGCTGGGACGCGGTCGTCGCCAATCTCTTCCTGCATCACTTCGACGGCGATGCGCTTCGCACGTTGCTCGCCGGCTGCGCGCGGCGCGCCGACGCGCTCGTCGCGTGCGAGCCGCGCCGCAGCCGCTTCGCGCTCGCCGCCAGCCACCTCATCGTCTTTCTCGGCGCCAGCGCGGTGACGCGCCACGACGGCGTCGTCAGCGTGCGCGCCGGCTTCATCGGCGACGAGCTGACGGCGGCGTGGCCCGAACGCGGCGACGGCTGGCAGCTCGACGAGTACGACGACGGCGCGTTCACGCACTGCTTTTGCGCCGTGCGACGGAGCGCCGGCACGTGACGGCGACGACGTTCGACGCCGCGATCGTCGGCGCCGGCCCGGCCGGTGCGGCGCTCGCGACGCTGCTCGCGCGCGCCGGCTGGTCGGTGGCGCTGATCGAGCGGCAGGCGTTTCCGCGCCGCAAGGTGTGCGGCGAATGCGTCGCCGCGAGCAACCTCGCGCTGCTCGATGTGCTCGGCGTCGGCGCTGCGTTCGCCGAGGGCGCCGGCGGCGAGCTGCGTCGCGTCGCGCTGCTGCGCGGCGAGACGACGATCGTCGCGCCGCTGCCCGCCGGCGACGGCGCGCATCGCTTCGGCCGCGCGCTCGGCCGCGAGCACCTCGACACGCTGCTCGCCGACGCCGCCGAGGCGTCGGGCGCGACACGCTGGCAGCCGTGGTCGTTGCAGTCGATCGCCGGCGGCGCCGGCCGTTTCACGCTGCGCGTTCGCCGTGATGGCACCGGCGCGGACAGCGACGAGCGCGAGTTGAACGCCGCGCTCGTCGTCGCCGCGCACGGCTCGTGGCAGCCGCTGCCGTCCGAGCGCGCCGAGCTGCGCGAGACGCGCGCGGCGAGCGATCTGTTCGCGTTCAAGGCCAACTTCCGCGGCGCGACGCTCGCCTCCGACCTGCTGCCGGTGCTGTCGTTCGCCGGCGGCTACGGCGGCATGGTCGTCGCCGACGACGGCCTCCTCACGCTCGCCGGCTGCGTTCGCGCCGACCGCCTGCGCGCGCTGCGCGCCGCGCACCCGGGGCTGCGCGCCGGCGACGCGTTCGAGGCGATGCTGCGC
>JASLGD010000479.1 GCA_030150305.1 Caldimonas sp.
GGTGTGCATCGCGATCATCGACGAGCTGGTGCGCGGGTCCTTGCGCAGCGCGCGGCCGACCGCGAGGCCGTCCATGCCCGGCATGTCGACGTCGAGGATGAACGCGTCGAACACTTCGCGCGCAGCGGCGACGAGCGCGGCGTCGCCGCTCGCGACCGCCTCGACGCTGTAGCCCGCGGCCTCGAGCGACAGCGTGACGAGCTCGCGCATCACGGTCGAATCGTCGACCGCGAGCACGCGCCCGCGCCAGGGAGCAACGTTCGAGGAGGGCATGGCGGCGAAGCATATCGAGCGATCGGGCTTTGGAACAGGCGGTGAACGCGCGCTCCTCGCGTCGCGGCGGCGGTTGCCTCAAAGCGCGGCAACGCGTCGCCGCCCCGCGCCGTTTCGTCGCCGCGCTCACTTGGCAGCAGGTTATTCACAGAGTTGTTCACCTGGCTGGTGGAAAAATATTTTTTGCAACAGCGGCGGCGTCGTGCGAAATGAGCCACCGCGGCGTGGCCGGGACGCACCACCGCGGAGCGAGCGGGCCATGCACGACGTTTCGGCACCGCGGGCAGCGGGAACGTCGGCTGCAGCGTGCCGATCGGATCGACGTCCGTCGCCGCATACGTCGGCGAGTCGATGACCGCGCGCTGGACGCGGCCGCGACCGAAGCGGCTCATCTGCGTGAACGGGTGGAAGATCGTCGGCTGCCAGGCTTTGCGCCGGCTGCGCGGCACCGGTCGACGAACTCGTTGGTGCCGAACGCGTTCGTCTCGGTCGACAACCATGCGAGGTCGAGCCGGTGCGGCCGCTGCTCGCGCGGGCCGACGCCGTCTTCCCACCGGTAGCCGGAGACGAAGTTGCCGCCCCACAGGGCGGCTCGAGGCCCGGCTCGCACCCGCGTCGTGGAACACGATCGTGCTGCGACGTTCGTGACGCCGCTCGCCCAGAATACGCGCCATGGCACGCACGTTTCGCAAGATCGCCGTCGTCGGCGCGGGCGCGGTGGGAAGTTTCTACGGCGCGCTGCTGGCGCGCGCCGGCCATGCGGTCGTCCTGATCGGCCGGCCGGCGCACGTCGACGCGATCCGTCGCGACGGGCTTCGCCTCGAGATGGCGGGCACCGTCGAAGCGCTGCCGATCGAGGCGAGCAGCGACATCGCCGCCGCGCGCGACGCCGATCTCGTCCTCTTCAGCGTCAAGTCGACCGACACCGCGGCCGTCGCGCGCGAGCTCGCGCCGCTGCTCGCTCGCGACGCCGTCGTCGTCAGCCTGCAGAACGGCGTCGAGAACGCCGACGCGATCGCGCGCGAGGTCGACGCGACCGTCGTCCCCGCGGTCGTCTACGTCGCGACCGCGATGCCCGCACCGGGCGTCGTCCGCCACCACGGCCGCGGCGATCTCGTGATCGGTCCGCGCACGCGCGCCGCAGCGAGCGACCGCGCGCTCGCCGACCGGCTCGATGCGCTCGTCGCGTTGTTCGCGACCGCCGGCGTCGCCGTGAAGGTCTCGCCCGAGGTCGTCGCCGAGCTGTGGTCGAAGCTGATGATCAACTGCGCGTACAACGCGATCTCCGCGGTTGCGCAGGCGAGCTACGGCGACATGGTCGCGCTCGCGCCCATCCGCGAGCTGCAGCGCACCGTCGTCGCCGAGGTCGTCGCCGTTGCGGCGGCGTCGGGGGTCGAGCTGCCGCTCGCCGCGGCGATCGAGGCGATGGAGCGGATCGCGCCGGCGATGCCGGCCCAGCTGTCGTCGACGGCGCAGGACGTGGCGCGCGGGAAGCCAAGCGAGATCGACCACCTCAACGGCTTCGTCGCGCGGCGCGGCCGCGAGCTCGGCGTCGCGACGCCCGCGAACCAGGCGCTGTTCGCGCTCGTCAAGCTGGTCGAGTCGCGGCACGCGGGCGGCTGACGCGAGATGGCTGCGCTGCACGACGCGCGCAACGAGGCGAGTGCGCGCGGCGCCAGCGCCGTGCCGCCGGAGTTTGGCGAGGCGCTGCGCGAGCTCGGCCTCGTCGACGCGACGGCGCCGCTGACGGGAACTCCGCTCGCCGGCGGCGTCTCGTCGGACATCTGGCGCGTCGACACCGCGCGCGGGCCGCTCTGCGTCAAGCGCGCGCTCGCGAAGCTGCGCGTCGCCGCCGACTGGCAGGCACCGATCGCGCGCAACGTCTACGAAGCGCGCTGGCTGCAGGTCGCGAATGCCGCCGTGCCCGGCGCCGCGCCGCGACTGCTCGGTCAGCACGAGCGGCTCGGCGTGCTCGCGATGGAGTACGTCGCGCCCGGCGAGCACCGGCTGTGGAAGGAAGCGCTCCGCAGCGGCGACGCCGACGTCGCGACCGCGCGCAGCGTCGGCGCGTCCCTCGCTCGCATCCACGCCCACACCGCGGCACGGCCCGAGCTCGCGGCGCGCTTCGACTCGGACGCGATCTTCTTCGCGATCCGCCTCGAGCCGTATCTCCTGGCGACGGCGCACCGCCACCCCGATCTCGCCGACGTGCTCGAAGCGCTCGTCGCGCGCACGCGCGCGCGGCGGGTCGCGGTCGTGCACGGCGACGCCAGCCCGAAGAACATCCTGGTTGGCGAGCGCGGCCCGGTCTTCCTCGACGCCGAGTGCGCCTGGTGGGGCGACCCCGCGTTCGACCTCGCGTTCTGCCTCAACCACCTGCTGCTGAAGTGCCTCTGGACGCCGGCGGCACGCGACGGCTTCCTCGCCTGCTTCGACGCGCTCGCCGAGGCGCATCTCGACGGCGTCGACTGGGAGCCGCGCGATGCGCTCGAACGGCGCGCCGCGACGCTGCTGCCGGCGCTCCTGCTCGCGCGCGTCGACGGCAAGTCGCCGGTCGAGTACCTGAGCGACGACCGCGAGCGCGGGACCGTGCGTCGCGTCGCGCGACGGCTCCTGCGCTCGCCGCTCGATCGTCTCGGCGCGGTCGCGATCGCCTGGCGCGAGGAGCTCGCGCGATGAGCGGCACGCGGATCGCGAACGTGCACGGCCGCCGCGTCTGGGACAGCCGCGGCCGGCCGACCGTCGAAGCCGAGGTGACGCTCGTCGACGGCGCCGTCGGCCGCGCGATCTGTCCGGCGGGCGCCTCGAAGGGCACGCGCGAGGCGCTCGAGCTGCGCGACGGCGGCCGCGCGTTCGCGGGGCTCGACGTCGCGCGCGCGGTCGCCAACGTCGACGGCGAGATCGCGCGCGCGCTCGTCGGCAGCGTGGCCGGCGACCAGGAAGCGGTCGACCGCACGCTCGTCGAGCTCGACGGCACCGCGACCAAGGCCCGGCTCGGCGCCAACGCGACGCTCGCGGTGTCGATGGCCGCCGCGCACGCGGTCGCGGCGTCGCGTGGCCTCGCGCTCTTCGAGTCGATCGGCGGTGCCGGCGCGACGCTCCTGCCGATGCCGCAGGTCCAGATCTTCGGTGGCGGCGCGCACGCGTCGCGGCGCGTCGACGTCCAGGACTTCATGGTCGTCTGTCCGGGCGCGACGAGCTTCGCCGAGGCGATCGCCTGGACCGCCGAGGTCTATCGCGCCGCCGGCGCGCTCATGGCCGAGCGCGGCAAGCTCGCCGGCGTCGCCGACGAAGGCGGTTGGTGGCCGGACTTCGCGAGCAACGAGGAAGCGCTCGAGACGCTGGTCGCGGCCATCGAGCGCGCCGGCTTCGACCCCGGCGAGCAGGTCGCGATCGCGCTCGACGTCGCCGCGTCGGAGCTCGGCAGCGACGGCCGCTACGCGCTCGGGCTCGAGTCGCGCCGGCTCGATCGCGACGACTGGATCGCGCTCCTGCTCGACTGGACGCGGCGCTATCCGATCGTCTCGATCGAGGATCCGCTCGGCGAGGACGACCCGGAGGGGTTCGCGCGCTTCACGCGCGCCGCCGGCGAGCGGCTGCAGATCGTCGGCGACGACTTCCTCGTCTCCGATGCCGCGCTCGTGCGCGACGCCGCCGCGATCGGCGCCGCCAACACGGTGCTCCTGAAGCCCAACCAGCGCGGCACGCTGACCGAGACGCTCGCCGCCTGGCGCGCCGCGCAGGACGTCGGCTACGCCGGAATCGTCTCGGCGCGTTCGGGCGAGACCGAGGACACGACGATCGTCCACCTCGCGATCGGCTGGGGCGTCGGCCAGCTCAAGGTCGGCTCGTTCGCACGCAGCGAGCGGATGGCGAAGTGGAACGAGGCGCTCAGGATCGAGGAGCGGCTCGGCGCGCGGGCGCGCTTCGCCGGATCGACAGCATTCGGACGCAGCCGGCCGCGCGGCTGAGCGCCCGGCGGCGCGCGCTCAGAACTCCGAGATCGTCGTGTCGAGCGGCATGATCGTCGTCGCGCGCCGTGTCGCCGACGGCGCCGGCTCGGCGTCGAGGTCGTCCTTGCCGAACGTGCCGAAGAAGATCGGCGCGCGCGTCGGCGTCGCGTCGAGCCAGTCGTCGAAGTCTTCCTCGGCGAGCAGCACCGGGGTGCGCTTCTCGGCGGCCTCGCCGCGGTCGGTGGTGCGCCGGTCGAAGCGGTTGAGCAGCGGATGCAGGTCGCAGTTGATCGTCAGCATCGCGAAGCTGATCACCTCGCGGCCCTTCTCGTCGACCCAGCGGTCCCACAGGCCGGCGATGCTGAGCGGCGTGCGGTCGTTCCTGCGGATGCGCCAGCGCTCGCTGCGCTTCGCGCCTTCGGCGTAATACGGCACGTAGATGCACTGCGCCGGAACGATGCACCACTGCCGGTTCGCGAACGCGTGCTTGAACGTCGATCGCGTCGGCGCCGTCTCCGAGCGCGCGTTCACCGACGAATTGCCCGAGCGCGCCGACTTGGCGCTCGCCGGGATGAGGCCGAAGCGCGCGAGCACCGCCTGCCGTTGCGCCGCGGCACCCTCGCCGAAGCGGCGGATGATCGGGGCGAGCTCGCCGGGGGCGACGTCGGTCTGCCACTCGTCGTCGAGGACGAGGCCCCACTCGCGCTCGAGCTCGGACGCGGTGGGAGCGAGGTAGTTGCTGGCCATCGCCCCCGACTGTAGCGCCGGCCGCAATCCCGTGGACGCGGGGGAGCGCGAATCGAGTGAACTGCGCCACGCTCGCCGCGGCGGCCTTGTCGCTAGACCGCGACCGGAGCCTTGATCGCCGGGTGGTGCTGGTAGTCGACGACGACGATGTCGTCGAGCGTGTAGTCGAACAGCGTCGGCGGCCGCCGCGCGAACTCGAGCCGCGGGTACGGGTACGGCTGCCGCGACAGCTGCAGCTCGACCTGCTCGGCGTGGTTGCTGTAGATGTGGCAGTCGCCGCCGGTCCAGACGAAGTCGCCGACGTCGAAGTCGAGCTGCTGCGCGAGCATGTGCGTCAAGAGCGCGTAGCTCGCGATGTTGAACGGCACGCCCAGAAAGATGTCGGCGCTGCGCTGGTAGAGCTGGCAGCTGAGCCGCGGCCGCTCGCCGGGCTGCGCCGGCGCGACGTAGAACTGGAACAGCGCGTGGCACGGCAGCAGCGCCATCTTCGGCAGCTCGGCGACGTTCCAGGCGCTGACGACGATCCTGCGCGAGTCGGGATTCGTGCGCAGCTGCTCGAGGACGTTGGCGATCTGGTCGACGTGGCCGCCGTCCGGCGTCGGCCACGAGCGCCACTGCACGCCGTAGACCGGCCCGAGGTCGCCGTCGGGCGCCGCCCACTCGTCCCAGATCGTGACGCCGCGCTCCTGCAGCCAGCGCGCGTTGCCGTCGCCGCGCAGGAACCAGAGGAGCTCGAGGATCACCGAACGCAGATGCACCTTCTTCGTCGTGACGAGCGGAAAGCCTTCGCGCAGGTCGAAGCGCATCTGATGTCCGAACACGCTCTTGGTGCCGGTGCCCGTGCGGTCGGCCTTGGCGACGCCGTGGTCGCGGACGTGGCGAAGGAAGTCCTCGTACTGCGTGCGGACCGGGCGGTGAGCGACGTCGAGCGCAGAAGGCTGGGCGGTGTGCATCCAACGATTATGGAAGCTGAAGCGTCCGGCGAAGCTGCGAGCGTGCCACGCGAGGCGCTATGACGGCGACGCATTCGAAGCACGCGGACAGTGGCGCTTGTGGGCGTGTGGCGGCGCCGCACGCAGTGCCGCAGGGGGCGGTGCACA
>JASLGD010000483.1 GCA_030150305.1 Caldimonas sp.
AGCACAGCCGCGAAGTTCGCGCATTGACATTGGCATCGGACGTACCCGCACTTGGCTGTTTCACCTTGGGGCGGCGCGCTCGCCGCGCTTGGCGAGTTCCTGAATGAGCAGCGATCCGAGACGTTGGCCCAAGCGCGCCAGGATCTCACGCTGGCGACGCGATTGCAACGAGGTCAGACCGCACTGCGCGGCTGTCGCGAGCTTGACGGGAGGCACATTCCCATGACCCTCCCGCACCATTTCTCGCCTTCGTTGGAGGACGGTCCCAAGCGCTATGTACGAACGTTCGGATCCAAGGTTATTGCTCCACCCAAGACCGAGCTGCTGACGCCCAGCGCGAACAGCGTTGCGCGATGGCCACCGTCCGAGAGCGCGACCAGGATGTCGCGGTCGTCGTCGGGTTCGTACGTTCGCTGCGGAAACTGAAAGCTCACGGAAGGTCGTCGATGTTGTTCGGCGAGGTGGCCAGTAGCGACAACGACAGCAACACCAGAGGTCGAGGGTAGTCGGTGGACTTGCGTGATCCCGAAGCCTACCAGCCCTTTCTCGCTGTCAAGGCCTGCGCACCGACGCGCTTGCGGCCGACGGCCGCCGACGAATTGCGGGCTCGCGATCGGCAGGCCCGTCCGTCACCCGTGAATGCGACGGCGACATAGAAGAAGCCGCCGCGCGGGTCGCCGGTCGTCGGGTCGTATCCGCCACTTCATCGCACTGTCAGCGATGCGAAACCGGCCGCGGCACTTGGCACCGAAGGAGCGCCGCAGCTCTCGCTGCGGGACCGCTGCCGCTAAGTGGGACCATGGCGCTCCATCCATGCGGACAGATCGCACTTGAGCTGGATGAGATCCGGCTCGCGCGTGTACATCATGTGGCCGGCCTCGTAGTAGCGATGTTCGATGCGCGCCAGGACCTCGGCGGGCGCGTCGAGCTGCGCCAGCGACCAGTCGGTCGCGCTATACGGCGTGCCGAGGTCGTAGCGGCCGCTCGCGACGAAGACGCGCAGGTGCGCGTTCCTGCGCAGCGCGCGCGCGAGGTCGGCGCTCGTCGTCGCGAAGCCGTTGCCCTTGTCCTCGCCACGGTTCCAATTCCAAGCCTTGTGCGCATCGAACGAGATCACCTCGTAGCGCGTGTCGACGCCGATCCCGAGCTGCTCGCCGAAGTACGCCATCGCCGCCATCGTGTACGGCGCCTCAAATGCCTCGATGCCGGGATCGAAGTCCATCTCGTGGCCGCGGCTCGCTCCCATGGGCGCCGTCGCGCGCGCCTCGAGCCGGCCTACGATTCTGCCCTGCGGCCGCAGTGCCTCCATAAAGAACGTCTGGTCGCGGATGCGCAGGTTCTTCTCCTCCACAAGCGACTGCGGCAGCCCGGCGAGCTCGGCGAGGCGCCGTGCGACGCGCTGGCGTCGCTGGCCGTCGAGGCGCGCGCCGGCCAGGAGCGCCGCGGCGTAGTCCTCGTCGACGAATGCCTCCGCAGCGGCGCGGGCGTCCTTCGGCGACTGCGCGAGCGCGCCCTTGAGCAGGCCGTGGTACTGCGCGACGTTCGCGAATGCGGGCAGGAAGAGTGCGTACGGCAGATCGTTGAGCGGCGCAAAGACGATGCTCTGCAGGTCCATCGCGCACGAGACGAGGATCAGGCCCGTCAGCGCGACGCCCGAGCTCTGCAGCTTGTCGGCGAGCGCGGCGCCACGCGTCGTGCCGTAGCTCTCGCCGGCGAGGAAGACTGGAGAGCCCCAGCGACGGTAACGCGTCAGCCAAACGCGCACCACTTCGGCGAGAGCGCCGACGTCGCCGTCGACCGAGAGCAGCCTCTTGCGCGCCTCAACGCTCGCAGTCGTCGACCAGCCGGTGTGCGGCGGATCGATGAAGACGAGGTCGAAGTGCTCGAACCAGCTGTGCGGATTGTCGACAACCGCGTAAGGCGCGCGCGGCATGCTGCCGTCGTCGCGCGTGACGACGCGCTTCGGCCCGAGCGCGCCGAGGTGCAGCCAGATCGACGCCGAACCTGGCCCGCCATTGAACGCGAAGCAGACGGGTCGGCCGGCGGGTGCGGCGCCCTTCTTTACGTAGCTGGTCGCCATCACGGCGGCGAGCGGCTCGCCGAGCGCGCCATCGAAGCCTTCGGCCGCGACCGGAAGGAAGGACGCTTCGATCGTGTACTCAACCGCCTCGCCGCGGAGCCGGATCGTGCCGGAGCTGATGGCAGCGCTCTGCGCGAGGAGCTTGTCCACGCGCTCGCGCATCTTCTTGTCGGTCTCCTTCGGGTCGGCGGGCGCGGGGTCCGGGGTGTCGGCCATGGTGAATCAGCGAGTGAGGGTCGGCTGATTGTGGCTTCGTGGACGGCAACGCGGTCCAAGGCAATGCAAGATCCGCTGGTCAAGGCCCCTGGTCGAGGGAGCTTCCCGGTGCCTGCTCCGCAGAGGCGCGCCGCTCATGCGAAGCGTCCTTCGGTACTGCAGGCATGAAAGCCGCCGCTCGGAGACCGCTGCTTATGGCCGGTCTGACGCGCTCGGTTCTAGCTGCAGTCGACCACCGTGGATCCGACCGTTCATCGCAGCTTCGACGCGAAGAGTCGGCTCGCGACCAACGGCTTCGGCTGTTCTAATTCGTACGTGTTCAGCGGCACGAAGGTCGCACGATGACGTAGCATCATCCCGTCTCCAGGTCGACCAACAATTCACCTCGACAGTATTCGTCAGCACCTCGCCGCCATCCTAGCAACCGGTGCGGCCGGTCTAATCCGGGCCTGCGTACCCTTGAGGAAGATGCATGATGGCGCGCCTTCGACACGGGATAGCCAGATCCTTGACTCCCCAGCCCGTTGAAAGCTGAGTCATGTTAGGACAACGCCGGTTGGCGATAGGCGTTGGCGTAGGCCTGGCGATCGGCTTTCTGGCGTTGATCGTGATCGTGGGAACCACCATCTGGCTGGTGGAGCGCGGCAACAACCTGTTCGAGCAATCGGCGTTGCAGCGGACGATTCGCGTCGCCGCGGTGGATCTGCGCGATCATTTGCGCACCGCGGAGTCGAGCCAGCGCGGATTTCTTCTAACCGGAAACCAGATTTATTTGGCCCCCTATGACACGGCCAAGACGCAGGCGCGGCAGGAGCTGGATGATCTGGGCCGGATGATTGCTCCGGACGCGCCCAACCGGGCCATGCTGCCCAGGTTGTCCCAGGCGGTGACCGAAAAAATCGACGAGATGGATTCCAGCATTGCGCTGAAAAGCGCCGGCCGCGATGCCGAGGCCATGGCATTGCTCCAGCGCAATCGCGGCAAGGCGCTGATGGATGAAATCAACGTCTTTCTCTATGGCGCGATTTTGATCGCCGACGAGAACAGCACGCTGAACAGCGCAGAACAGCAACGCAATGCATCGCTGCTGCGCTGGATATCCGCGGGCTCTGCCGTGGTCATCATCCTGGTGGTGGTTGCGGTGGCCTTCACCGTTTACCGCAACGGGCAGGATCTGAAACTGGCACGCGACGAAGTGCGGGCGATCAATCTGACCCTGGAAGAACGTGTGAAGGCCCGCACGGCCGATCTGGCGATGGCGCGGGAGCGCGCCGAAGTCCTGCTGGCTGAGGTCAATCACCGCGTGGCCAACAGTCTGCAACTGGTGGGGGTGCTGGTGCGCATGCAAATGCGTTCTGTCACCGATGCGGCGGCCAAGGATGCCTTGCGTGAAACGCAATCGCGGATCAATGCCATCTCGCTGATCCACAAGAGCCTCTACACATCGGGCGATGTGACGAACGTGGCGCTCAACGACTATCTGGGCGCCATGCTGAGCAATCTGGAAACGGCGATGAAGAAGGACGGCCATACCGCCATCCTGAAGTGCTGCCTGGAGCCGATTTCGCTACGCACGGACGCCAGCGTCAACCTCGGCGTTGCCGTCCAGGAACTGGTCACCAACGCCTTCAAATATGCCTATCCCGACGACAAGCCCGGCGAGGTGCGAGTGCGGCTGAAGCGACTGGGCGACGGTAAAGCCGAGTTGACGGTCGAGGATGATGGCGTCGGGATCTCGCCGAACGCCACGCACGCAGGCACGGGGCTGGGCAGCAAGATCATCCAGACGATGGCGTCGGCGCTGCAAACGCATGTGGAATACATCAACCGTCGGCCCGGCACGGCGGCGCGGCTGGTGCTGACGACCGCGAACGCGTAGTGGCATCGCCATGAAGTTTCGACTGTCTGCGATGGTGTCACTTCTGTGTCTTAGCGGCGCTTCGTTTGCCACTGGAGGCGACGGCCTGACCAGGCCGGTGAAGTTGCCCGCGTACGATGCGGCACGGCCTTCCTGCAGAGCGCCGACGGGCTTGCAGAAGAAGCTGGTCTTCGTGCAGGACAACAGGCGCGAATTCATGCAAGGCGCGGGACGCGGGCTCGAAGCCGCGGCACGGGCGCGGGGCCTTGGCTACAGCGTTGCGTTCGCCAACAATGATCCTGCGCTGATGATCAAGCAGGTGGGCAACATTGCGACCGACAAGACGGGCGCGATCGTGGTGGCGCCGATCGATCCGCCGTCGCTCGCGCCGGCGTTGAAGAAGGTCCTCGGCGCGGGCGCCTACGTGGGTGCCATCGTGCCGCCGCCGGCGACGACGGTGCTGAACGCGCCGCAATACCTGACCGGCAAAGTCCTGGCGGAAGCCGCGGCAAATTACATCCGCACCCGGCTTGGCGGGAAGGCCAAGGTCGTACTGCTGACGCACGACGGCCTGCAGTTCCTGGCGCCGCGTTTCACCGCCATGCGCGACACGCTGCGGACACTGCCGGGCGTAACGATCGTGGCCGACATCTCCCCCGCCACCGTCGACAAGGAGGGCGGATATCGCACGATGAGGACGATCCTGCTGGCGCAGCCGAACGTCGATGTGGTGCTTGGCGCGGACACGGTGGTGCTGGGAGCACTGGCGGCGTTGCGCGAGGGGGGCAAGGCGCGCGCGGACCAGTTCCTGGGCGGTATCGACGGAGCGCCGGAAGCGGTCGCCGAAATCAAAAAAGGCGACAGCCCTTACAAGGCAAGCATCAGCCTTGCTTCATCCATCTTCGGCTATGCGATGGGACAGCACGCCGCTGACTGGCTGGACGGCAAGTCCATCCCACAGGCAATGGACATCCTGCCCAAGGCGCTCACCAGCAGCAACATCGCGGACTATGAACGCGATACGGCCAACCCCGGTGCGGTGTATGCCGATCCATCGCGGCGTGCGTCTTATCTGAAGATGTACGGCAACATCTGTTTCGATACGCGCGAAGACTACATCAATTTTCCCTGGTCATCGGAAGCCAGATAGCTCCATCGCAGTGGCCGCCTTGGTTGCGCAGGAAGCCATGACCGCCAACCCTTTCGTCATCCTCTACGTCGAAGACAACGACTACATCCGGGAGTCGTTCGCTGAGTTGCTCGCTACCGACGAGCGCCAGATCGTGTGTGTGGCTAACGGCGCCGGCGCGCGCGAGGCGATGCGCGAGCAGCAGGTGGACCTGCTGATGACGGACATCAACCTGCCCGACGGCTCTGGCCTCGATGTGGCGCGCGAGGCTCTGCGGCAGAATCCGACGCTGCCGGTGATCGTCTGCTCAGGTGATGACTTGAGGGACGTCGCCCGGTCGCTCGGCCCGACTGCTCATCCGCTGAGGAAGCCGTTCGATCTGGACGAACTGGAGGCGCTGGTCGAGCGCCTCGCGCATCGATCGACTTGACTGCCACGCGCGGTCTTGACGGCCGAGGCGGATGCGAGGGTGTGGCGGCCCGGCCCGTCTCGGGCACGTCATGCGACATCACGCTGAACTCGGCGGTTCCGTCCACCGCCGTGGTGCGGCGGGAGAGTAAGCCACCCCTCGGGTCGTTCGCGTACAGCTGCGCGACAGGCTGGCGGTCGCCGCATTCGGCTCTACGGACATGTTCCGGCCGTTACCACGCCGCACGAAGTGCCGCCTGCACCTGTCGGTGAAGATCATCCCGGCCAGCCATGATGATCGGCTCGGCTGCCCCACGGGCCGAGAATGCCGATCACGAGGCTGAACACTCCGGCGGTGTAGGCGACATAGAGCGCGAACGCGACCGCGTCGGCCAGCAATGGACAACCTCGTTCCGACGGTAGTCGAATCCGTAGTGCGTCTGCCACTTGAGGAGCAGGAGAGCGACGGTCGCGAGGGCCAGCGCAAGCGCAAGCACCTCGCGCCGCTCCTCCCAGACCCGCACGAAGTACGGCACCGCGAGCGTCAGGAACACGAGCCTGTAGTTGAAGTTCGTCCCTAGGCAATAGCGAAAGGCGATGACGAGCGGGTTGCTCGCGCAGCTTCAGCATCTTGCGCAGGTCGTCGACGTCGTACTCGTCGTCGCCGTCGACCATGCAAATCCAGTCGTAGCGGCACGCCGCGGCGCCGGTGCGAAGCGCCGCGCCGTAGCCGCGGTTGCCGGCGTGATGGATGACGCGCACCGTGCCCGGGTGCTCGCGTTCCAGGTCGTCTGCGATCGCTCCGGACTGGTCGGGCGAGCCGTCGTCGACGATGATGAGCTCGTACGCGTCGGCGATGCTTTCGAGCATCCGCAACGCGCGCTCGGCGACGATGCGCACCGTCGCTTCGTCCTTGTAGACGGGAAAAAGAGGCTGACGTTGAGCTCGCCCTGCGCCAGCGCAGGAGCCGAATCGCAGCGCGTCCGCTCTCTGGTTTCGGAGTTCTCGCGAGCGGGAGTACTGGTTCTGGGCACGGCGCGGAGCAAGCGGCGCGCCCGTGCCGTTCAGTGTCTCAGACGAGCGCGACCGGGCGGTGACCTCCGGTCGGGTGCAATTCTTGCGCCCCTTGCCGGGCCCGGCGGCCGCCGGGTGCGCCTACGGCTTCAGCGCCGGTCCCGGTGCTCACCGATCGTGCCGTTCTCGATCCGGAACATGTCGAACCAAGTCGTCGTGCACTTCTGCGTCGCTTCCTTCTGGTCGGCGTGCTCGCGCCCGAGCTCAGCACGATGGGCCCCTCCTTCGGATGACCGGGACGGGATCGTCGTTGCGCGAAGGACCGCCAAGGCCGTCTGTGCACCGGCTCCGGACGAGGCTGTGGTGACCTCGGAATAGAGCCCTTGCCTCGTTGACGCGGTTCGCCAGGTTCCGATGCTCGGACCGGCGAGGCCATCTGACCCATGATTGGAGCATCGAAGGCGTGGTTGGATTGGAATAACGACCGTTTCTGGGTTCTCCAATCACACGAGGCACAGGCTCGAGAACCCTCAGCGCACGCGCACGAGCCAGCACCTTGATCGCCGTAAAGCAGTCTCCTGAAGGAGGAGCCGACGCTCCCACCGCTGGCGGTGTGTCGCGACCTCAACCCCATCCCGAGCGGAGGGCGAGCTACTCGCGAATGAGGTCCGCGAGCCCAATCGCCGGGGCGATCGCCGGCTCTGCCGGGGCGACCCAAGTCGTGCCCGTCTGTTCGGACCAGCGCTCAAAGTCCGCATTCGCGGCAGCGCGCGAGAGCGCGCGCTCGGCGCCGGCCAGCACGTCGGCTGCGCCCTCGAGCGCGACAAATCCGATGTTAATTCGCAAGGGATGCATGTAGCCGGCGCGTCGCAGCGCGGTCCCGGGATGCGCCAGGCGCCAAGCGTCCAGGCGGTCGAGGGCGATCAACGTCGCGTCGAACCGTCCCGCTTCGAGTTCCTCGAGAGGATCTTGATTCTGGGCAAGGCTGATCGTCTGCCCGCGCAGCTTGCCGTTGCGGTAAAGCGAGACCGCGGTTCCCGCCAGCGTCCCGCTGATGACTCCGATGCGCGCATCTTCGAGGGTGGCGAGCGTCGCAGCTTGCCGAGCTGGATCGCGGACGACGAGCACCATTGCCATTGTGTGGTATGGCCGCGTGCCGACTAACGTACCGAGCGACACCCACGAGCGCTGTGCTGGACGTTTGGCCCCGGGATAGTCGGGCACGCGAGCAGTCGATCGCTTCGGTGGCCCGAGGTCGGCGGCGAGTAGCGCGAACCCGCTCGCGATCTCGCAGACGCCGGACGAAAGGAGCGCATTGACCTCCTGCGACAGCGTGCTGTCGTGCTCGTATTTCGATTCGAACGGCACGATCCTGAGTGGCCGATGCAGCTCGGCGGCGATTGCCGCGGCGACGCGGACGTCGAGCCCGCGGACTTCGCCGTTTACGCGATACGAAAGGGGCGCGTTGTTTTCAGCCATGCACACCGTCAACGGCGCCGGTTCTGCGGCGCTCGCGCACGCGCCGGCGAGCACGAGCGCGGCCGCCCAGCACTGGGCGAACGTCGTCATGGCTCCTTCCCGCCGCGGCTGCCGACGTAGGCCCAGAGCAGCCGGATCTGCTCCTCACTGAGCGCATCCTTGAACGAGGGCATGTTGCCCTTGCCGTTACTCACCGAGGCGAAGAAGCGTTCCGGTTGATCGACCGGGAAGCGGCGCAGGTCGTACACGGTCGTTCCCGAGTTGATCATGTTGCGGCCGTGGCATTGCGCGCACGTACGGTCGAACTGCTTATGCCCGAGTTCGATCTCCTCTGCGGAGAACCGCGCCTGCGCGAGGGCCGTGCCAGCGAGCAGCGCGGCGGCGACCGAGGTCGCCGCGCGCGCGCGCGTCATTGCAGCGCGAACGTCCAGACCGATCCGCCTGCGGGAACTTGGGCCATGCGCTCGTCGCCGAGCAACGCCCACACGCCGCCTCCGCCCGAGACGATCGAGACGTACTGCTTGCCGTCCTTTTCCCAAGTCACCGGAAGGCCGATGATCCCCGAGCCGGTCTGAAACTGCCACAGCTTGGCGCCCGTGTCGGCATCCACGGCGATGACCTCTCCGGTGGCCGCGCCGGTGAAGACCAAGCCGCCCGCGGTGGACAGGGTTCCGGCCATGCTCGGTTGCCCGGGCCACGGCATCTGCCACTTGCTCTTTCCGGTCATCGGATCGATCGCCGAGAGGTACCCGTGCGGCTGGTCCTTGGGCATGTTCACGCCACGGAAGTCGATGCCGAGGTACCACTCGCCCTGCTTGTACTCGGGCTTCGCCAGCTTGTACGGCCAGCTGATGTTGAGCGTGTTCGCGTAGGCAAGCCCGGTCCTCGGGTTCCACGACATCGGTTGCCAGTTCTTTCCGCCGAGCACGGACGGAAAGATCTCTTCATCGCCGCCCGCGCGCACGCGTGCGAACGTTGCGGACTCGACCGGCCGTCCCGTCGGCATGTCGATCCGGTCCGCCCAGTTGACTTTGACGTACGGATTGGCAGCGAGCAGCTTGCCGTTGGCGCGATCGAGGACGTAGAAGAAGCCGTTGCGGTTGGCCTGGACCAGCACCTTGCGCATCGCGCCGCCGACGTTGAGGTCGACCAGCATTCCGACTTCGGTGGAGTCGTAGTCGAACGGATCGTTGGGCGAGAACTGGTAGTACCAGACGAGCTCGCCGGTCTTCGGCCGAAACGCCAGCACCGAATCAACGTAAAGGTTGTCGCCCTTCCTGGCCTCCGCGTTCCACGGGCCGCCGTTGCCGGTGCCCCAATAGACGAGATCGAGATCGGGATCGTAGGCACCGGTCAGCCATGTCGGGGCACCCCCCTTCATCGCGGTGTCGCCGGGCCACGTATCAGCGCCCTTGTCGCTGCCGGCGGCCGTGGTGTAGAGCCGCCAAAGCTTCTTGCCCGTCTGCGGATCCCAACCGTCGATGAAGCCACGCGTGCCGTACTCGCCGCCGGCGATCCCTGTCATCAGCACCCCGTTGGCGACCAGCGGCGCGCCCGTCATCGCGTGCCCGAGCTTGTAGTCGATCGCCTGCGACTTCCACAACTGCTTGCCGGACTTCGCGTCGTACGCGATGACATGGGCGTCGAGGGTGGTGCGGAACACCTTGCCGTCCAAGATCGCGACCCCACGGTTCAGCAGCCCGCAACACGCCATCTTGAAGACATCGGGGCCGAACTCGAGCTCCTGCTTCCAGACCTGGCGCCCGGTCAGCGCGTCGATCGCGACCGTCGACGTGTGCGTAGTGACGTACATCGTCCCGTTGTAGATGATCGGCTGCGACTCCTGACCCTGTGAGTTGTTGAGGCTGTAGTTCCACACCGGCACGAGCCGCGACACGTTACGCTTATTGATGCGGTCGAGCGAGCTGTATCGCTGGTTCGCGTAGCCCATCCCGTACGTCAGCACGGCGCTCGGTACGCCGGGATCCTTGCGCAGATCGTCGAGCGTCTGCGCACGAACAGCGATAACGGAGGCGAGCGAAACGGAGCCGGCGATCGCCAGCCGGACGAAGCCTGAGAACTGCATGGTCTCCTCCACGTTGTCTGGCGCTCCGCGTTCTGGTCCGCGGGCGCCGTGTTCACACTAGTCCTGCGACGCACGCTCAGAAACCTAGGACGTTCCCTGAGCCGCTTCGGCGCCGCGCTGCATGCTGGCGCTCAGCCGCGCGGTCGCGCCGAGTTGCACTGCGGCCGACAGCGCCGCCATCGTCGCTGCTCGCCCTTGCGACCTGGCCTGCCTGGGAGCATGATGCCGCGGCACATCGCCCGGCCGGGCGATGCAACGAACCCAAGCGCGTACGCGCGACACGAGAGGAGACCGCATGTCTACGCGATTCAGCGTGAACGGCCGTACCGTTGACGCCAAGGCAGAGGCCGACACGCCGCTGCTCTGGGTCATCCGCGACGAGATCGGCCTGACCGGCACTAAGTTCGGCTGCGGTGCTGCGCTCTGCGGCGCGTGCACGGTGCTGCTCGACGGCCAGCCGATCCGCTCGTGCCAGACGCCGCTCTCGGCGGTTGCCGGCCACAAGGTCTCGACTATCGAGAGCCTGTCTCGCAACAACACGCATCCGCTGCAGAAGGCGTGGATCGCGCACGACGTTCCGCAGTGCGGCTACTGCCAGTCGGGCCAACTGATGAGCGCCGCGGCACTTCTCGCGAGCAACAAGAATCCGAGCGACGCCGACATCGATGCGGCGATGAGCGGCAACATCTGCCGCTGCGGCACGTATGCACGGATCAAGGCAGCGATCAAGACCGCAGCGGCCGAGATGCGCAACGCGAGGAGCCAGGCATGAGCACGACCATGACGAACACCGGCGGGCGTCGCGGGCTGTCGCGTCGCGGCTTCCTGAAGACTTCGGCTGTCGCGAGCGGCGGCCTTGCCGTCGGAGCGAACCTCGCCGGCCTCTCGGTCGAGGCGCTCGCTGCCGGTACGATCCACACGCCGAACGCCTGGGTGCACATTGCGGACGACAACACGATCACGCTGATCTCGGCGCGCTCGGAGATGGGCCAGGGCGTCTACACGTCGATGCCGATGCTGATCGCCGAGGAGCTCAACGTCGACGTGCGCACCGTGCAGGTGGTGATCGCGCCGCCGAACACGAAGCTTTATGGAAATGCGCTCCTCGGCGGACCGCAGCTGACCGGCGGCTCGACGTCGGTGCGCGACGGTTGGGAGAAGCTGCGCGTTGCCGGCGCACAGGTGCGCGAGATGCTGCTCAGCGCCGCGGCGACGAAGTGGAATGTCGACGCGAAGACTTTGAAGGCGGAGAACGGCACCGTCACCGGGCCGGGCGGCAAGAAGGCGACCTACGGACAGCTCGCCGCCGACGCGTCGAAGCTGCCGGTTCCGGAGAAGGTCGCGCTCAAGGATCCCGGCGAGTTCCGCATCGTCGGCAAGAAGACGCGCCGGCTCGACACGCCGGCGAAGACCAACGGCACCGCCGAGTTCGGCATGGACGTCAAGCTGCCAGGCATGGTGTACGCCTCGCTCGAGCAGTGCCCGGTCATCGGCGGCACCGTGAAGGGCTTCGACGCTGCGAAGGCGAAGTCGATGCCAGGCGTGATCGACGTCGTCCAGATCCCAGACGGCGTCGCGGTCGTCGCCGATACGTACTGGCACGCGAAGAAGGCGCGCGAGGCGCTGGTCGTGCAGTGGGACGAAGGCCCCGGTGCGGCGCTGAACGAGAGGACGATGCTCGAAGGCATCCGTGCCGGCGCGCCGAGCGACAAGGTGATCCCGCTGAAGGCCGTCGGCGACGCCGACGCGGCGATCAAGTCGGCGAAGAAGGTCGTTCGCGCCGAGTACGTGATGCCGCTCCTCTCGCACTCGCCGATGGAGCCGATGAACTTCACCGCGTGGGTGCACGACGGCAAGGTCGACCTGATCGGCCCGACGCAATGGCAGGACGGCGCGCAGGGCACCGTCGCCAAGGCCCTCGGCGTCGACCCGCAGACGATCAGCGTCCGCACGACGTTCCTCGGCGGAGGCTTCGGGCGTCGCATCGATGTCGACTTCATCGTCCAGGCGGCACAGATCTCAAAGGCGGTCGGCAAGCCGGTGAAGCTGATCTGGACGCGCGAAGACGACATGACGCACGACTTCTACCGTCCGCAGTCGCTGCACCAGATGGCCGCCGCGCTCGACGACGAGGGCAGGCCGACGGCGATGACGTTCCGCATGGTTTCGCAGTCGGTGACGGGCCGCGTCTTCGGGCTGCCGCTCGAGGTGCAGGACCCGCTGATGACTGAAGCGGCGATCGCGCCGTATGACATCGCGACGACGAAGCACGAGATCGTCAAGCACGACGCGGGGCTGCGCGTCGGCTACTGGCGCTCGGTGAGCCACGCGCTCAACGCATTCGCGAACGAGAGCTTCATCGACGAGTGCGCGGCGGCCGCCGGCAAGGATCCGCTCGCGTACCGGATGGCCCTCCTCGGCAAGCAGCCGCGCTT
Source organism: Caldimonas sp. (assembly GCA_030150305.1). Taxonomy (GTDB): domain Bacteria; phylum Pseudomonadota; class Gammaproteobacteria; order Burkholderiales; family Burkholderiaceae_C; genus Schlegelella_A. Next base: position 12,706 of record JASLGD010000483.1, read on the forward strand.
CGAGAACGTGCTGAAGATGGCCGCGGACAAGGCAGGCTGGGGAACGCCGGCGCCGGCGGGGCGCTCGCGCGGCATCGCGCTCATGGAGGGCTACGACACGTACATGGCGCAGATCGCCGAGATCTCGATGCAGAACGGCGCGCCCGTCGTCCACAAGGTGACGGTCGTCGCCGACCTCGGTCGGATGGTTAACCCTGACACCGTCGAGGCGCAGATCCAGTCGGCGGTCGTCTTCGGCCTGTCGGCGGCGCTGTTCGGCGAAATCACGCTCGACAAGGGACGCGTGCAGCAGACGAACTTCGACCGCTACCGAGTCGTGCGGATGAACGAGTCGCCGTCGATCGACATCACGCTCGTGCAGAGCAGCGAAAAGCCTGGCGGGATCGGCGAGCCGGCGACCGCGTTGATCGGTCCGGCGGTCGCGAACGCAGTGTTCGCGGCAACCGGCAAGCGCGTGCGGCGCATGCCGTTCACTGCGGAAATCATCGCGAGCGCATGAAGCCGCGATGGCGGACTTGGGCACAGGCAGCGGCCTCGCGGTCGACACGAACAGCCTCACCGCGGGCTGGGCCCATGCCAATGCACCGGTGCAGACGCAGGCCGGCGGCCGCACGCAGGTGACCGTCACGCAGACCGATGCCCAGGCCATCCTCAACTGGGAAACCTTCAACGTCGGCAAGAACACCACGCTGAAGTTCGAGCAGCAGCCGAGCTGGGCGGTGCGCAACCGGGTGAACGACCCGAAGGCGCGGCCCTCGGAGATCCGGGGGCAGATCCAGGCCGACGGTACGGTGCTGGTGGTCAACCGCAATGGCATCGTGTTCAGCGGCAGCAGCCAGGTCGACACGCGCAACCTCGTCGCTTCCGCGGTCGGCC
>JASLGD010000521.1 GCA_030150305.1 Caldimonas sp.
GGCACAGCAGCACCAAAGGACCTGCGCCTTGCTCGGTGATCCGCAGCGTGATGCCGTTTGCCTGGACGTCGCGCTGGCTCTGCGTGTTGCTCATGAGGCGCCTCCGAGATCTCGAGTGGTGCGGAGCCATGCTATTGCACCGACCCGTCGGTTCACGCTGCGTTCGACGCGCCTTTGCCGCCCGCCCACAATATTTCTGGCGTCCGTTCGTCTACCCGGTATGGACGCCCGAGCGGCCCTGCTCCCGCCAACCACCCGCACCATGCCCGCCAACGCCTCGCGGTTCACGGACATCGTTGCCCGCGAGCGCGCGCGACTGAGCAACTTCATCCGCGGCCAGGTGCGCGACGCCGCCGACGCCGAGGACATCCTGCAGGACGTGTGGCTCGAGCTCTACGCCGCGACCGACGCGATCGAGCAAGCGGGTGCGTGGTTGTTCCGCGTTGCCAGGAACCGCATCATCGACCGCGCGCGCAGGAAGAAGGAAGAGCCGCTGCCGGCCGCCGATGACGAGGAAGGCCGCAGCTGGCTCGAAGAGAACTTGCCCGACCCGGCCGCGGGCCCCGATGCCGCCTATGCGCGCTCGGTGCTGCTCGGCTCCATCCAGGCCGCGCTGCAGACGCTGCCGCCGGAGCAACGCGACGTGTTCGTCGCGCACGAGATCGAAGGCGTCTCGTTCGCCGAGATGTCCGCGCGCTGGCGCGTGTCGCAGAACACCTTGCTGGCGCGCAAGCGCTACGCCGTGCTCGCGCTGCGCGCGCGGCTGCGCGCCGAGTACGGCGACCTCATCGTCTAGCGCACCGTGCCCGCCTCAAGGAGAACACCATGCGAATCTTTCCGCTCGTTCTGATCACCGTCGGCGTCGTTGCGCTGCTCCGGCACTACGGCTTCATCGATCCGGCGTTCTTCCACCTCCTCTGGCCGATCCTGCTGATCGTCATCGGCGTGGCCCTCCTCGTGCGTGGCCCCCGCTGGCACGCGGATGTGCACGCGCGCATGGAGGACCGCTGGGAGCGCCGCATGCGGCGGCATTTCGGGCCCGGCTGGGCGAACCTGAGCGAAGAAGAGCGCGAGCGCTTTCGCGCCGGCATGCGGCAGTGGCGTTCGCGCCACCGCGTCGCGGACGGCAATGCATCGTCAGAACAACCCTCGAACCGGAGCACATGATGAGAATCTTCCCCATCGCACTGATCGTCATCGGCGCGCTCGGCGTGGCCAGGTATTTCGGCCTCATTCCAGTCGGCATGTTCCAGGTGATCGGGCCGATCCTGCTGATCGCGCTCGGCGTGGCGCTGTTCTTCCGGCGCCCGCGCTACTGCCGTGGCAATTGGCGCGGGCGCAGCAGCGGTGGCAGCGCCAGCGCGCCGCAGCCGCCTTCGACCGGTTCGGTCTGAGGCTCGTCGGCATCGCGGCGACGCTCAGCGCTGGCGCGACGCAGCCCGCGCTTCCGGCGTCGCCGACTACAACTACATGTTCGACAGCACGGGCCGAGTTCTTTCGGTTGCCGGCGAACTGTGTCGTGGAGCTGGTCAGCCGGGTGACGGTCGAGGCGCGTTCTCGTGCTCCTGGCCACACAGGTGTTGGTTCGATCCCACCGAGCCGAGCTCGGTCCCAGCGAAGCGCACGCCCGTCGGCTCGCGAGCGCCGTCCGTCCGCTGCCGCACGCGCAGGATCCACGTCGCAAGTCGTCGGTCGTTGCTCAGAGCGTCGGCTGCCGCATGGCTCGGTGCCTCGCTCCCCAGTGCGAAGCCACAGAACCCCACGCGCCGGGTCGCGCTCCTCGGCATCGTCGAGGCGCCGACTCCGCCTCGAGAGCGATTTCGATCGAGGCTTGCGGAGCTTGGTTGGGTCGAGGGCAAGACGCTCGTCCTGGACATGAGATTCACGCATGGCGACGGCGCACGCATTGCACCCCTGACCGCCGAGCTGCTGGCGTTGCAGCCCGACGTCTTCGTCGCGCCCTTCGACAGCTTTGCGACGGCGGCCGCTTCTTCCACTTCGAACGTGCCGATCGTGTTCGCGACGGGAGCCGATCCTGTCGCGTACGGCCTCATCGACTCGCTCGCCCACCCCGGCCGCAACGCCACGGCCCTGAGCGCCGACAGCGTTGAACTGGGGCAGAAGTGCCTTTCGCTGTTCAAGGAAGTTGTCCCCGGATTGAGCGTGCTCGGCGTCATGGTCGGCAGTCGCGACCGCTACAACGTCGAGTCCGTCGAAGGGACCGCGGGGCACCTCGGTCTGACGCTGGCGCAGTTCGAGCTGACCCGGCCAGACGACATCGATCAGGCGTTCCAGGCGTTTGCCAAAGCCGGCGCGAACGGTGTCATGGACTATTCGGGTAGGCCGTCAACGTTCGAGGTCCGCGATCGGCTCGCCGCATTGGCGATCGAGCACCGGCTGCCGATGCTCGTGCAGTCAGGGCAGGCCGACTCCGGAGGATTGCTGTCGTACGGGCCGAACGTTGTCGATATGTTCCGACGAACCGCTGAGCTGGTGGATCGGATCCTGCGCGGCGCGAAGCCGGCCGACATTCCGGTCGAACAGCCCAACGTGTATGACTTCGTCTTGAACCTGCGAACCGCCCGCGCGCTTGGAGTCGCCTTTCCAAAGGCCGTGCTGTTGCGTGCCACACGGCTGATCGCGTGAACCGGGCTCCACAGGCTGGACCTTGGTGTTGCGGCTCTCTAAGCCCAGTTGGCGGCGAAGGCGCGGCGTCCGTTCGAGATGATCAAACAGGGGCCGTCACGGCATTCGGAACGGGCACCGGATGCAAGTCAAGCGACCAGCGCACGTGCCTTCAAGCACTCGGGCTGACGCGATTGGCCGCGGCAGTCTGGAGCGCGACGCTTCGATCGCGTCGGCAAGCGACGTCCCCGGCTTCCTCAACTTGAATGACGCGCGGCGAACAGCAGCTGCGATTTGCCTGGCCGCGTCTTTGGCATTGCATTGCGCCCTGGCAGACTCGAGTTGCCGACATCATGGGAGCGCACCGTGCAAGACTTGGTCATTCGGGCCGACTGGGCTCAGCAGATCGGCCAGCTACGCGGGCAGCTGACCGAAGACACCAACATCATCCGCTGGGGCAACAACTTTTACCGCTGCTGCCGCACCGGGCCGCTGGTGGCTCTGCGCGTCGCAGTGCCGGACATGAGTGCGGCGCTGCTGCTGCGACTGCGCCCGAGCGACCTGTACATCACCCAAG
>JASLGD010000527.1 GCA_030150305.1 Caldimonas sp.
GCGGGCAATGCGCCTCTTGCGAGCGCGCTGGCGGAACGCGCCGCGCCCGGTCGGCGAGCGCGCTCGCCGACGGGGCGTCGAGCGCCGCCACGGCAGCGCGCAGCAGCGCCGCCTGGCGCCGCGCACCCGGTGCGTGAACGACGCTGCCTGCGCCCGCCTCGGTCGCGATCTGCGCGGCGCAGCGCGCGAGCAGCAGCAACTCCGGATCGCTCGCCGGCGCGTCGTGCGCGACCGTCGCGGCTGCGAAGGGGAACGCGACGCGGGCGCTGCTCCGCTCGACGAGCGAAACCCGGCGGCCGCCATGAGCGCCGCGGGCGCTGCGGGCAAGGATGGCGGCACGCGGCGCCGCGCTCCGCACGGTCGAGACGATGGCGCTCGCGTCGATTCCCGGCAGCGACGCCGACGCGGATGGCGACGCCGTGTCGCGCGGTGCGAGCGTCGGCGCCATCGCGTCACCTCGATCGCCCGGCCTAGCGAGCACGCACCGTCGATGCGATCGATTGCACGACGCTCGTCGCCATCGCGAACTGCTGCTCGCGGTCGGCGATGCCGTGACGGCGCGCGATCCAGGCGAAGTCGGTCCACGCGACCCAGACGCTGCCGTCGGCCTCCTGGACGACGAGCACGCGCACCGGCCAGTCGAGCCCCGAGTACGGATTGGAGGTGAGGAACTGCGCGCCGAGCGGCGGGTTGCCGAAGACGAGCAGCGTCTGCGGTCGAAGCGCGATGCCGGCAGCGGACGCGAGCTTTGCCTGGTCGACCTCCTGGAAGAACATGATGCCCTTGGCGGCGATGTCCTGACGCAGGCGCACGACGGTCTCGTCGAGCGGATACGCGCTGCGGACGCGGACGAGCCCGTCGGCGCCGACGGCGTCCGTCGGCGCGGCGGTCTGCGCTTGGGCAAGGGTCGTCAGCACGAGCAGCAGCGTGCCGATGCACAACGCCGTCAGGCACTGCTTGAGAAAGTTCAGCATGGTGTGGCTCCTTGCGAGGAACGCCAGGCCGGCGCCGGCCGGCCGGCGCGCCTACATCATGTGCTCGTCCATCTTGGCGGCGCCCGGGAACAGGTCGACGGAGATCAGCACCGCCTTCGTCGTTCCCGTGTTCTTCCACCAGTGCGACGTGCCGTTCTTTTCCGGCGCGACGTCGCCGGCGCGGTGCACGATCGGCACGGCGCAGCTGCTCGCGTACTCGACGACCTCGCCGGAGACGACGTAGATCATCGCCGGCCGCTCGTTGTGGCTGTGCCAGGGGACGATGCCGCCGGGCTGCATCTCGAGCTGGCGCAGGCGGAACTGGCGGCCTTGCAGCGCGAGCGGCTCCTTGGCGAGGTCGGTCGACGCGCGAACGACGTCGGTGACGCCGACCGGCATCGTCGGCCCCGGCGGCTGGCCCTTGCCGTCGGCGACGCGCTGGTCGGCAGGGCATTCGCCGGCGAATGCGGCGCCGGCGAGGCCCAGCGCTGCGACGACGGCGGCGGCGAGCACGTAGCGCGGCCAGACCGGGCGATAGAGGCGGATGACGTTCATGATCGGATCTCCTGTTGGTCGTGGGTCGAGGAACGGGCGACTCGATCGCGCAAGCGCCTCGTCGCTCCGGATGCGACTGTGCGTGCGCCCATTCACGCTACGATCAACGAAAGATCACGTCTTCGTCACTTGTGAAGACAGTGATCGCGGGGGAGGTGGATGGATCCCGACGGTCCGGAAGCGCAGCAGCTGCGCAGCGACCTCATCGCGAACGTCTCGCACGACCTGCGCATGCCGCTGGTCGCGATGCGCGGCTATCTCGAACTGCTCGCGACGCGCGGCGAGCAGCTCGGCGCCGGCGAGCGCCAGCGCTGCGTCGGCGTCGCGCTGCGCCAATGCGAGCACCTCGGCCGGCTCGTCGACGAGCTGTCGGAGCTCGCGCGCCTCGACACTCCCGACCTCGCGCTCGCGCGCGAGCGCTTCGCGCTGGCCGAGCTCGCGAGCGACGTCGTCCAGAAGTTCGCGCTGATCGCAAGCGACCGGGGCGTCGAGCTCGCCGTCGTCGCCGCCGAGCGGCTGCCGCTCGTCGAGGCGAACCTCGGGCTGATCGAGCGCGTCCTCGACAACCTCATCGACAACGCGCTGCAGCACACGCCCGCCGGCGGATCGGTGCGCATCGCGCTCGACGCCGCCGACGACGGCGCGGCGGTGCGCGTGCGCGTCAGCGATACCGGCAGCGGAATCGCGGCCGCCGATCTCGGCCACGTCTTCGACCGCCACTGGACCGGGCCGGCGTCGTCGCGACGCGCGGGCGCGCGCGGACTCGGCCTTGCGATCGCGCAGCGCATCGTCGCATTGCACGGCGGGCGCCTCGAGGTCGAGAGCGAGCCCGCGCGCGGGACCTGCTTCAGCTTCGCGCTCGCGACAACGCCGCTCGCGCGCGCGCTGCCGCGCTGAGGCGCCAACGCCTGCGCGCCGCGCTCGGCGGCGACTCGCGCTCTCGCGCGGCTACTTGCGCGCTTCGAGCACGAGGTTGAACGGCGTCTCGGTCGCGCGACGGAAACGGCTGAAGCCGGCTTCCATGAAGACGTGGCGCAAGCGCTTCTCGCCCGCCTGCGCGCCGAGCCCGAGGCCGACCTCCTGCGAGAGCGAGTTGGGCGTGCAGATGCAGGTCGACGCGGCGTAGAAGAGGCGGCCGACCGGGTTGAGGTTGTCGTCGAGCGTGTCGCCGGCGTACGGCTCGACGAGCAGCACCGTTCCGCCCGGCTTCAGCGCGGCGTGCGCCTGGCGCGCCGCGCCGACCGGATCGCCCATGTCGTGCAGGCAATCGAAGAAGCAGACGAGGTCGTAGTCGGCGCCCGGGAAGCCTTGCGCCGTGGCGATCTCGAACGAGACGCGCCGCTCGACGCCGGCATCGGCAGCGCGCCGGCGCGCCTGGTCGATCGACGGCTGGTGGAAGTCGAAGCCGTGGAACGTCGAGTTGGGGAACGCCTGCGCGAGGATCACGGTCGAGGCGCCGTGACCGCAGCCGATGTCGGCGACCTTCGCACCTCGCTCGAGCCTCGGCACGACGTCCTCGAGCGCGGGCAGCCACGTGCTGACGAGATTGGCCTGGTAGCCGGGGCGGAAGAAGCGTTCGGTGCCGCTGAACAGGCACGGGTGGTGATCGGCCCACGAGAGCGCGCCGTCGCCGCGCATCGCCGCCGCGATCTTGTCCTTGTCCATGTACATGCTCGCCAGGACCACCGCGCCGCCGGCGACGTACACGGGCGAGCTCTCGTCCGCGAGTGCCATCGCCTGCTCGGGCGGCAGGCGAAAGCGCCCGTCGTCGTGCTCGAGATAGCCGCTGGCCGCCTGCGCGCTCAGCCACTCGCGGATCAGGCGCGGGTTGCAGCCGGTGCGACGCGCGAGCTCCTCGGGAGTGACGAGCGAGCCGTCGATCATCGCCCGGTACAGGCCGAGCTCTTCGCCGAGGATGACGTTGGCCATCAGCGCTGCGCCGCCCATGTCGACGACCAGCTTGCCCATGAACTCCTGCAGCTTCGCTTCGTTCATCGATCGATCCTTTTGCGGTGGCACGGACCCGAACCTCGACGCCGCCGAAGGTCCGTCGTGCGGCGGCGAGGGCTTGCGACCCGATTCGGTCGATTGTCGACGGTCGCTCTTACAGCCCGCCGAGCGCTCGCGAGAGGCGCCCTCAGGCGGCCGACGACAACGGCAGCGACAGCGACCTGCGGCCGAGCCGCAGCGCGAGCTCGTCGGCGGGCATCGGACGCCCGAGCAGGAAGCCCTGCACCTCGTCGCAGCCGAGGCCGCGCAGCATGTGCAGCTGCGCGACCGTCTCGACGCCTTCGCCGACGACGACGAGCCCGAGGCTGTGCGCCATCGCGATCACCGCCTGCGTGATCGCCGCGTCCTCGCGGTCGTCGGGCAGCCCGCTGACGAACGAGCGGTCGATCTTGACCGCGTGCGCCGGAAAGCGCTTCAGGTACGACAGCGACGAATAGCCGGTGCCGAAGTCGTCGATCGCGATGCGCACGCCGAGCGCGCTCATGCGCTGCAGTGCTTCCTTCGCGCGCTCGGGCTCGGCCATGAGAGCGCTCTCGGTGATCTCGACCTCGATCTCGTGCGGCGCGATGCCGTGCTGCCGCATCGCCTCGAGCAGGTCGTCGACGAGCGAGTCGCTCGCGAACTGGCGGGCCGAGAGGTTGAGCGCCACCGGCACCGGCTCGAGCCCCATCGCACGCCAGGCGCGCAGCTGCCGGCATGCGGCGTGCAGCACCCAGCGGCCGATCGGCACGATCAGGCCGCGCTCCTCGGCGAGCGGAACGAATTCGCCCGGCGCGACGAGGCCGCGCACCGGGTGGCGCCAGCGCAGCAGCGCCTCGACGCTGCGCATGCCGCCGCCGTCGATGCGTTCGCGCGGCTGGTAGTGCAGGGTCAGCTCCTCTTGCTCGAGCGCGCGCCGCAGGTCCGCCTCGAGCGCGAACTGTCGCTCCGCCTCGGCGGCGAGCTCGGCGGTGTAGAACTGCACGTTGTTCTTGCCGCGCTCCTTCGCGAGGTACATCGCGGCGTCGGCATGGCGCAGCAGCGTCAGCGCGTCGGCGCCGTCGCCGGGAAAGCGCGCGATGCCGATGCTGCCGGTGACGAGGCAGCTGACTCCCGCCAGCGGCAGCGGCGCGCCGATCGTGTGGAGCAGCTTGTTGGCCATGCCCGCCAGCTCGGCGGCGCTGTGCGAGCCTTCGGCGACGACGACGAACTCGTCGCCGCCGAGCCGTGCGACGAGGTCGCTCTCGCGCAACGCGCCGCGCAGCCGGCCGGCCATCGCCTGCAGCAGCTGGTCGCCGGCGGCGTGGCCGAGCGAGTCGTTGATCGTCTTGAAGCGGTCGAGGTCGATGAAGCAGACCGCGAACGCTTCGCCGCGTCGACGCGCGCGCGCGATCGTGTGCTCGAGCTCGCCGAGGAACATGTTGCGGTTGGGCAGCCCGGTCAGGCCGTCGAAGCGCGCCAGCTCCTGCACGCGCTGCTCGGCGAGCGCAGCCTGCGTGACGTCGCGGCCGACGCCGCGGTAGCCGCGGAAGGTGCCGCCGCCGTCGAACACCGGCTCGCCGCTGATGCGCACCCAGCGCTTGACGCCGTCGGGGCGCACCAGGTTGAAGACGAAATCGCGAAACGGCCTGCGCTCGGCGAGGCAGGCCTCGAACGTTGCCAGCTGCGCCGGGTCGGTGTCGTAGGTGTCGCCGAAGTCGCGGCGCTTGCCGACGATCTGCTCCGGTCGGATGCCGACGGCCGCCTCGATGCCGTCCGACAGGTAGGTGAAGTGGAGCTCTTCGTCCTGCTCCCAGATCCAGTCGGCCGACAGCGACAGCAGGCTCGCGAGCCGCGCCTCGCTGATGCGAAGCGCCTCGGTGCGCTCGCGGACGCGACCGTCGAGCGCGTCGCGCTCGTCGCGCAGCGTCGCGTAGAGCGCGGTCATCTCGCTCGACGACAGGTCCTGCGATCGCTCGAGCAGGTAGCGCTCCTGGTCGTGCTCGTCGTAGACCCGGCTGACGCGAGCGAGCAGCTCGCGCCAGCGCTGCGGCTCGAGCGGCTGCTCGCTGTCGGGCGCGATGCCGAGCCGCTTGAGCTGGCGTTGCAGCAGCTGGTGCAGTTCCATCGCGGAGCTCAGGCCTCGGCGAAGACGGTCACGGTCATCGTCTGGTTGTGCAGCTCGCTGACGCCGCCCGCCGCCGACGGCGAGATTTCGCCGTACGAGTAGAAGCCGACGTGCGCGCTGCGCCCAGGAGCGCCGTCGAGCACCGCCTCGACCTCCTCGTCGGTGCGCTCGCCGAGCACCAGGCGGCGGCCGACGCAACTCACCGAGACGACGAGGGCGTCGCTGCCCGCAGGCAGCGCGCTCGCCGCCGCGCGCGCGGCGGTCGCGGCGCTGCAGATCAGCTTGTCGGTGTTGGCGCGCATCAGCCGCGCGATGCCGTCGCAAGGCAGGTCGCCGGCGAACGTCATCGACTGCTGCGCCTCGTCGACCGCGAGGATCGTGCGGACCAGCGGGTCGCGGTCGTGCTCGTCGCGGCGCACCGCCAGCGGGAACAGCAGCGCCGTGCCCGGCAGCCCGGCGGCGCGCTCGCCGAGGTACGTCTTGTAGAGCTCGAGCGCGGCCTTGCCGTCGAGCTCGAAGAGGACGTTGCCCTCGGCACGCGTGATGCGGCGCTCCGGGCCGAACCCGGACCAGCCGGCGTCGCAGCCGTGGCCGACGTGCAGTCGCTCGCCGTAGAGGCCGACCGCGCAGACGTGGCTGGTCTCGGTGCGCTCGCGGTCGAGCACCCAGGTGCGCGCGAAGCGGCTGCCGTCGCCGGCGAGTCCGCCGGTGATCGCGACGCCGGCGGGCAGTCCGGCGGCGAGGCCGGCGACGAGCGGCGTGCCGTTCACGCACAGGCCGTCGGAGAGCACGAACACCGCGCGCAGCGGCGCGTCGCTCGCTGCGCGCAGCTGCGCCGCGAGGCGCGCGCCGGCGCCGTGCGAATCGGTGGCGCCGTCGATGCGCGTGAAGGCGCGCCGGATCTGCGTGTGCTCGAA
>JASLGD010000564.1 GCA_030150305.1 Caldimonas sp.
GCGAGCGCGCGAGCAGGCCGAGCAGCAGCGTGCCGCGCGCCCGCGTCGTCTGCGCGACGACGACCGTGAACGGCCGGGCACCGGGCCCGTGCAGTGTCGCGACGCGCACCGGCTCGCCCGCGAGCGTCGAGTCCTGCAGGATGCCGCCCGTGCGCGCCGCGGCCGAGAGCGGCGCGAGCTCGGCGTTGCCGGCGACGACGCGGCCCTGCGGGTCGAGGACCGCGAAGTACTCGTTGTCCTCGCGATCGAACAGCACCGTGCCGACCTCGTGCGGCGTCAACGCGAGCTGCAGCGTGCCGTCGCGGTCGACGACGTTGGCGGAGATCACGTAGGCGTCGTCGAGGAGCGTGCGGTCGAACGCGCGTCCGGCGAGCTCCCACGAGAGCGAGAACGCGACCGCGCTGCCGATCGACCACGTCGCCGCCAGCGGCAGCAGCACGCGCAGCAGCAGGCGCGAGCGCAGCGAGCGGTTGCCGCCCACCGTGCTGCGGCGCGCCTCAGCCATGCGGCGGGCGCTCCGGCTCGATCAGGTAGCCGAGGCCGCGCAAGGTGCGGATCGTCGAGCCGCTGCCGACGAGCTTCTTGCGCAGGCGCGAGATGAACGCCTCGAGCGCGTTGGCGCCGAGGTGGTCGTCGAACCCCGAGAGCTTCTCGGCGAGCGCCTTCTTGCTGACGACGCGGCCGGGCGGCGTCATCAGCTGGACGAGGACGTCGTGCTCGCGCGCCGGCAGCTCGAGCTCGCTGGTCGCGCTGTCGCCTTCGACGAAGAAGCGGCCGACGTGGCGCTCGAAGCGCAGGCCGCCGACCTCGGTGACGTCGCCGGCGGCATGGACGCGGCGGGCGAGCGCGCGCAGCCGCGCTTCGAGCTCGCCGAGCTCGAAGGGCTTGCCGAGGTAGTCGTCGGCGCCGGCGTCGAGACCCGCGATGCGCTCTTCGATGCGGTTGCGCGCGGTGAGCACGAGCACGGCGGCGGCGTCGCCGCGCGCCCGCGCGCCGCGCAGCGCCGCGAGGCCGCTGCCGTCGGGCAGGTTGAGGTCGAGGACGACCGCGTCATAGTCCTGGACGGTCCAGAGGTGGTCGGCCTGCTCGAGGGTCCACGCGCTGTCGACGCGGTGCCCGGTATCCTGCAGGCTGCTGCGGATCACGCCGTGCAGGACGGAGTCGTCTTCGACCAGGAGGATTCGCATCGGCGGCAGCTGCAGGTCAGGATGCAGTCAGGGAACGCATGGGATAACCCCCGCAACGAGGATACGTCAGCAGCATGAACCGGGAACTCTTCGGCGTCGTCGCCGACCTTCTGACCGTGCAGTTCGAAGTCGATCCTGCACGGGTGCGGCCGGACGCGACGCTCGTGAGCCTCGGCCTCGACTCGCTCGCGCTGATGGAATTCGTGTTCGCCGTCGAGGACCGCTTCCAGACGCGGATCCCCGAGGATCGGCTCGACCCGCGGCAGGCAGGATTGACGCTCGCGCAGGTCGTCGACGCGCTCGCCGAGCAGCTCGCCGCGCCGTCGTCCGCGGTCGTGGCGCCCGACGCGGCGTCGCCGACGTGAGCGGCGCGCGCAGCGAACCGGGCGCGCGGCGCCCGTCGTGGTCGGTCGTCTGCGACTTCGACGGCACGATCTCGCTCGACGACGTCACCGACTCGCTGCTCGAGCGCTTCGCGCAGCCCGGCTGGCAGGAGCTCGAGAGCGCGTGGCAGGCCGGGCGGATCAGCGCCCGCACGTGCATGGCCGGCCAGGTCGCGCTGCTCGACTGCAGCCGCGAGGAGCTCGACGCGCACGTCGCCGGGCTCGCGATCGATCCGGGGTTCGGGGCGTTCGTCGATGCCGTTCGCGCCGACGGCGGCTCGCTCGCGATCGCGAGCGACGGTCTCGGCGAGGTCATCGCGACGATGCTCGCCCGCGAGGCGCTTGGCGAGCTCGAGGTGCGCGCCAGCCGCCTCGTCCAGGTCGGGCCGCGTCAGTGGCAGCTCGCGTTTCCGCACGCGCGCGATGCTTGCGTCAGCGGCGCGGCGACGTGCAAGTGCGAGTGCGTCCGCGGCGGCGCGCCGGTGCTGCTCGTCGGCGACGGCGGCTCGGACTTCTGCGTCGCGGCGCATGCCGACGTGACGTTCGCGAAGGCGAAGCTGCGCGACCACTGCGCCGCGCTCGGGCTGCGGCACCGCCCGATCGCCGACTTCACCGATGCGCTCGTCGCCTGGCGCGAGCTCGTCGACGACACGACGACGGTGTCGTCGAAGGCGGCGGCGTGAGCGAACGAGCGCTCCTCGCCGACGAGGCGCGCTGGTGCTCCTTCGGCGACACCGTCCACTACGTCGAGCCGCCGAAGGTCTTCGAGCGTTGCGCCGGCAGCTACCTGTTCGACGCGCGCGGCGTGCCGTACCTCGATCTGCAGATGTGGTACTCGGCAGCCAACTTCGGCTACGCGAACGCGCGCCTGAACGAGGCGTTGCGGCGCCAGCTCGAGACGCTGCCGCAGGTCGCGAGCCAGTACCTGCACCCGAGCAAGGTCGAGCTCGCGCGCGCGATCGGCGAGGACGCGCTCGCCAAGTGGGACGCCAAGGGCCGGGTCCACTTCAACGTCGGCGGCTCGCAGTCGATCGAGGATTCGCTCAAGCTCGTGCGCAACGCGCGCGCCGGCAAGAGCCTGATGTTCGCGTTCGAGGGCGGCTACCACGGCCGCACGCTCGGCGCCTCGGCGATCACATCGAGCTACCGCTATCGCCGACGCTACGGCCACTTCGGCGAGCGCGCGCACTTCGTGCCGTTCCCGTACCACTTCCGCGGCGGCGCGGGCATGACGAAGGAGCAGTACGGCGAGCACTGCGTGCGCCAGTTCGAGCGCCTGTTCGAGAGCGAGTACCAGGGCGTCTGGGATCCGCGCGCGAAGGAGTCGGAGTACGCGGCGTTCTACGTCGAGGCGGTGCAGGGCACCGGCGGCTACGTGATCCCGCCGCCCAACTACTTCGAGCGCCTCAAGGAAGTCCTCGACCGCCACGGCATCCTGCTCGTCGTCGACGAGATCCAGATGGGCTTCTATCGCACCGGCAGGCTCTGGGCGATCGAGCACTTCAACGTCGTGCCCGACATCGTCGTCTTCGGCAAGGCGCTCACCAACGGCCTCAATCCGCTCGCCGGGCTGTGGGCGAAGGAGGCGCTGATCAGCCCCGACGTCTTCCCGCCGGGCTCGACGCACTCGACCTTCGCGTCGAATCCGCTCGGCACCGCGGTCGGCCTCGAGACGATGAAGATGCTGCGCGAGAGCGACTACGCGTCGCTCGTCGAAGCCAAGGGCGAGCACTTCCTGCGCGGCCTGAAGGACCTGCAGCGGCGCCATGCCGAGATCGGCGACGTCGACGGCCTCGGCCTCGCGCTGCGCGCCGAGATCTGCGAGCGCGACGGCTTCACGCCGAACAGGAAGCTGGTCGACCGCATGGTCGAGGTCGGGCTTTCGGGCGAGCTCAGCCACGGCAGCGAGAAGCTGGGCCTCGTCCTGGACATCGGCGGCTACCATAAGAACGTCGTGACGTTCGCCCCATCGCTGCACATCACCGCTGCCGAGATCGAGCTCGCGTTCGTCCTGTTCGACCAGGTGATCACGCGTGCCAAGCGCGACCTCGGCTGACGCCGCCAGCAGGGGGCAGTCGGCCGGGTCGCAGGCATTCGCCTGGCCGGGCGGGCGCTCGGGCGTCCTCCTCATCCACGGCCTCGGCGGCACGCCGACGGAGATGCGCTTCGTCGCGCGCGGCCTGCACGCGGCCGGCTTCACGGTGCACGCGGTCCAGCTCGCCGGCCATTGCGGCACGGTCGCCGACCTGGTCGCGACCGGCTGGCGCGACTGGCGGCGCAGCGTCGAGGAGGCCGCCGACGCGCTCGCGGCGCAGGTCGACCACCTGTTCGTCGCCGGGCTCTCGATGGGCGCCGTGCTCGCGCTCGAGCTGGCGATCGCGCGGCCCGAGACGGTGCGCGGCGTCGGCTGCTACGGCACGACGTTTCGCCTCGACGGCTGGGCGGTGCCGCTGCACGCGCGCCTGTCGGTCCTGCTGCCGCTCGTCTGCGGCCTCGGCCTCGGCCGCGAGCGCCAGGTCATGGAGCGGCATCCGTACGGCATCAAGGACGAGCGGACGCGCGCCTGGGTCGTCGGCAGCATGCTCGCCGGCGACAGCGGCGCCGCCGGGCTGCCGGGGACGCCGTGGGGCGCGCTCGCCGAGTTCGTCCTGCTGTCGCGGCACGTCCGCCGCCGCCTCGGCCAGGTGCGCGCGCCCTGCCTCGTCGTCCACTCGTCGGACGACGACATCGCGAGCCTCAGCAACATCGAGCTGATCCAGCGCCGGGTCGCGGGGCCGGTCGAGACGGTGCTGCTCGACGACAGCTACCACATCGTGCCGGTCGACCGACAGCGAGGAATCCTGATCCGCCATTCGGTCGACTTCTTCCGAAGAGTGGCAGAGGAGTGCGATACAACGCGAGCTCGGGCCGCGGCCGGCGCGCCGGCACGTCCGTCCCACGAGCTGCACCCCACGCCATGAACAACCGACACCTCCTCCGCGGGCTGTTCCTGATCGCGCTCTCGCTCGCGTTCGGGCTGGGTGCGCTGCAGTACCGCCTCGGCACGTTCGACCGCGCGGGCCCGGGGCTCTTCCCGCTCCTCGTCAGCTCGCTGCTGCTCCTGATCGGCATCGCCACGATCATCCGCTCGCGCTTTCTCGAGCGCCTGCCGGTCGAGTTCAACTACCGCAACATCGCGATCATCCTCGCCAGCCTGTGCGGCTTCGCGATCGTCAGCCTGTTCCTGAAGATGATCGCCGGCATCGTCTTCATGGTGTTCTGCGCCTCCTTTGCCGGCGGCCACTTCGATTTCTGGCGCAACGTCAAGATCGCTGCCGGGCTCGTCGCGATCGCCCTCGCCTTCCAGAAGCTGCTCGGCTTCAACCTGCCGCTCTACTGATGGACGTCCTGCACAACCTGGCGTTCGGGTTCGAGCACGCGCTCACCTGGCAGAACCTGCTCTTCTGCGCGATCGGCTGCGTCGTCGGCACGCTGGTCGGCCTGCTGCCCGGCCTCGGCCCGCTGGCGACGATCAGCATCCTGCTGCCGCTGACGTACTCGATCCCGACCGGCGGCGCGCTGATCATGCTCGCCGGCATCTACTACGGCGCCCAGTACGGCGACAGCGTCAGCGCGATCACGATGAAGATCCCGCACGCGAGCTCGATCGTCGCGTGCATCGACGGCTACAAGATGACGCTGAAGGGCCAGACCGGCCTCGCGCTCTTCACCGCCGGCATCTCGAGCTTCATCGGCGGCTCGGTCGCGATCGTCGTCCTCTCCTGGCTCGCGCCGGTGCTCGGCGAGGTCGCCTTCCTGTTCGGGCCGGCCGACTACTGCGCGCTGATGCTGGTCGGCTTCGTCTGCGTCAGCTTCGTCACCACCGGCAACCTGCTCGACGGTCTCGCGATGTGCCTGATCGGCGTCCTGCTCGGCCAGGTCGGCACCGACGTCAACAGCGGCCAGGAGCGCTTCACGCTCGGCTTCCCGTTCCTCGTCGAGGGCATCGGCCTGGTCAGCATCGCGCTCGGCTGCTTCGGCATCGCCGAGATCACCAAGAACCTCGACAACAAGGACGAGCGCACGCCCTTCAACGGCAAGATCAACCTGATCCCGACCTGGCCCGAGTTCAAGCGGATCATCCCGAGCGCGCTGCGCGGCAGCATCGTCGGCTCGGCGCTCGGCATCCTGCCGGGCGGCGGGCCGACGATCGCGCAGTTCGCCGCCTATGCCCTCGACAAGAAGGTCAGCAAGTACAGGGACGAGATCGGCACCGGGGTGATCGAGGGCGTCGCCGGCCAGGCCGCCGCCGACGAGGCGGCCGCGCGGACGAGCTTCATCCCGCTGATGTCGATCGGCATCCCGGAGAACGCGGTGATGGCGCTGATGATGGCGGCGTTCATCATCAAGGGCATCCAGCCGGGGCCGAACATGATCGCCGGCCACCCCGACCTGTTCTGGGGGCTCGTCGCCAGCATGTGGGTCGGCAACGTCTTCCTCGTCGTCCTCAACGTGCCGCTGGTGCGCTACTGGCTCTCGGTGTTCAAGATCCCGTACGCGGTGCTGTTTCCGTCGATCCTGTTCTTCTGCTGCATCGGCACCTTCAGCGTCAACAACAACCTCGACGACATCTTCATCACCGCCGTCTTCGGCTTCATCGGCTACATCTTCCTGCGCCTCGACCTCGACCCGGCGCCGCTGCTGCTCGGCTTCATCCTCGGCCCGATGCTCGAGGAGAACTTCCGCCGGGCGCTGCTCATCAGCCGCGGCAGCTTCGACATCTTCGTGACGCGGCCGATCAGCGGCACGCTGCTCGGCCTGATCGCCGTCTTCGTCGCGTGGCAGATCGTCGCCTTCGTCGTGCAGAGCCGCAAGACCGCGGCGGCGCTCGCGCGCGCGCCGTCGGGCGGCGAAGAGGCGAGCGCGCCGCAGGTTTGAGGCGCGCTGCGCGCGCGCCGGATCGTTCGACGAAACGACTCGGAGCTCGCGCGCAGCGGTCCGCTGTCGTCTCGCGAAGAGCGCGACGCGAGCCGCAAGGTCGGCTCGGGCGGTCTCGCGCTGCGCGCGGCGTCAGCGGAAGTCGATCCGCCCGTAGACGCCGTCCTTCTCGTCGTTCGGGCCCGCCGCGTAGAAGAGCGTCGTCGTCGGCTGGTCGTTGATGCCGTTGCCGAACGCGATCCCCCACAGGCCGTCGATGTGGATCGCCGTGCCGTTGCCGTCGGCGAGGGCGCCGAGCCAGGCGCCGGTCGCGGGGTCGAACGCGTTGATCATGCCGTCGCCGAAGTTGCCGACGAGGAGGTCGTTGCTGAACGGGCCGAAGCCGGCCGGCGCGAGCGCGATTCCCCACGGCGCGTCGAGCTTGCCTCCGGGCGCGATCAGCCGTGCCGTGAGCGTGCCGTCGGCGTCGAAGACGTCGACCGCGCCGAGCCCCGGACCGCCGACCTCGTCGGCGGCTTGCGCGTCCTGCTTCGCGTACGCGACCAGGATCTGGTTGCCGATCGCCTGGACGCCGAACGGCGCGTAGCCGGCGGGCAGCTGCGCGTCGATGAACGCGCCGGCGTTGACGACGGGCGCGAAGTTGCCGTCGTAGACGTCGACGACGCCGTTGTGGAAGTCGGCGGCGTAGAGCCGCGGCGCACCGCCGGCGCTCGCGATCGCGAGTCCCTTGTACGCCTTGCCCTCGGCCGAGCGGTCGACGACGACGACGGCGTTGTTCGCGTTGACGCCCGGCGACCACGCGCTCAGCGTTCCGTTCTCGCCGGCGAAGACGAAGATCGCCGCGGCGGTGACGCCGCCCTGCGAGACGGGGAACGCCTGCGTGCCGTTGAACACGATTCCGGTCGGGTTCGCGCTGCCGCCCGCGCCCGGCGGCAGC
>JASLGD010000574.1 GCA_030150305.1 Caldimonas sp.
ACTTCGTGCCGTGCATGCACAGCGTCGGCGCGCCGCTCGGCCCCGGCGAGCGCGACGTCGCGTGGCCGTGCAATCCGGTCAAGTACATCGTCCACTATCCCGAGACGCAGGAGATCTGGAGCTACGGCTCGGGCTACGGCGGCAACGCGCTCCTCGGCAAGAAGTGCCTGGCGCTGCGCATCGCATCGACCATGGGGCGCGCGGCAGCGAACGCCGAGCGCGGCGAGCCGGGCTGGCTCGCCGAGCACATGCTGATCCTCGGCGTGACCTCGCCCGAGGGTCGCAAGCATCACGTCGCCGCGGCGTTCCCGAGCGCGTGCGGCAAGACCAACTTCGCGATGCTGATCCCTCCGCCGACGCTGGCCGGCTGGAAAGTGACGACGATCGGCGACGACATCGCGTGGATCAAGCCCGGCAAGGACGGCAAGCTCTACGCGATCAACCCCGAGGCCGGCTACTTCGGCGTCGCTCCGGGGACGAACGAGAAGACGAACCCGAACTGCATGGCAAGCGTCGGCCACGACGCGATCTTCACCAACGTCGCGCTCACCGACGACGGCGACGTGTGGTGGGAAGGCATGACGGACGAAGCGCCCGCGCATCTGATCGACTGGCAGGGCCGCGACTGGACGCCGGCGCTGGCGCGCGAGACCGGCGCCAAGGCGGCGCATCCGAACGCGCGCTTCACCGTCGCCGCGACCAACAACCCGGCGCTCGACGCGGCGTGGGATTCGCCCGAAGGCGTGCCGATCGACGCCTTCATCTTCGGCGGCCGCCGCTCGACGATCGTCCCGCTCGTCACCGAGGCGCGCGACTGGACCGAAGGCGTCTACATGGCCGCGACGATGGGATCCGAGACGACGGCCGCCGCCGCCGGCGCCCAGGGCGTCGTCCGCCGCGATCCGTTCGCGATGCTGCCGTTCATGGGCTACAACATGAGCGAGTACTTCCGCCACTGGCTGGACCTCGGCGCGATCCTCGAGCGCTCGGGAGCGACGCTGCCGAAGATCTTCTGCGTCAACTGGTTCCGCCGCGGCCCCGACGGCAAGTTCGTCTGGCCTGGCTACGGCGAGAACATGCGCGTGCTGCGCTGGATCGTCGAGCGCGTCGAAGGGCGCGCCGACGGCGAGCTCAATGCGTTCGGCATCACGCCGCGCTATCGCGACCTCGACTGGTCGGGGCTCGACTTCGATGCCGCGCGCTTCGGCCTCGTCAGCAGCGTCGACGCCGCCGAGTGGCAGCGCGAGCTCGAGCTGCACGACGAGCTGTTCCGTCAGCTCGCGCATCGTCTGCCGCCCGAGCTGCCCGAAGTGCGACGGCGCCTCGCCGAGCGTCTCGCCGGCTGACGTCGCGCGCGTGATCGCCGTGCAGGCTGGCGCGGCGCGCGCGGCTAGAGTGGCACGATGAGCCAGCCCGACACGCTGCCGCCGTCGCGCGGTGCGCTCGCCGCCGCCGACGTCGACCTGACGCAGGACGAGATCGGCGAGCTCGACGCGCTCCTCGCCGCGATTCCCGAGCCGCTCGATCCGCTCGACGCGGTGATGCTGGACGGCTTTCTCTGCGGCGTTCTCGTGCAGCCGGTGCTCGTCGACGTCGACGAGTGGCTGCCGTTCGTGTTCGACGCCGGCGGCCACCGCTGGGGCGAAGCCGAGCCGGGTCCCGAGCAGCGCCGCGCTCGCGCGCTCGTGCTGCGTCGGCACGCCGCGATCAACCGCTCGCTGGCCGAGCGCGGCGACTTCGATCCGCTGCTGCTCGAGCCGTCGAAGGACGACGTCGACGAGCAGGAGCGCGCCGCCGCCGATCCTGTCGGCGCGATGCTCTCGCCGTGGGTCGCGGGCTTCGAGCAGGCGGTGCAGCTGCTGCCGGCCCTCACCGAGCTCGACGATCCGCAGGTGCGCGCCGCGCTCGCGCGCGTGCTCGCGTTCGCTCCCGCCGACGACGGCGAGGCGGACGGTGCGGCGACGGCCAGGCCCGTCGCGACGCTCGGGCAGGCGATCGAGGCGATCGTCGCCGGCGTCGCCGAGCTCTACGAGCTGACGCTCGCGCAGCGCTATCGCGTCGCCGCGGTGCGCCACGCCGCGCCCAAGGTCGGCCGCAACGATCCCTGCCCGTGCGGCAGCGGCAGGAAGTTCAAGCACTGCCACGGCGGCGCGCCGTCCTGATGCGCCTGCAGCTGCTCTCCGACCTGCACCTCGAGACCGAGACGTACGCGCCACAGCCAGCCGAAGGCGCCGAGCTCCTCGTCCTCGCCGGCGACATCGACAGTCACTGGGCCGCGCTCGAGCGCTTCGCCGACTGGCCGGTCCCGGTCGTCTTCGTCGCCGGCAATCACGAGTTCGACGGCCGCGATCTCGATGGCGCGAGCGCGGAGCTGCGCGAGCGCTGCGCGTCGCTCGCGATCACGATGCTCGAACGCGAGCACCGGGTCTTCAGCGACGCCGACGGCCGGCGCGTGCGCATCCTCGGAACGACGCGCTGGGCCGACTTCGATCTGTTCGGTGCGACCGGTCACGCCAAGGCGATGCGCGCGGGCGCGTACTTCATGAAGCTGATGCAGGCGACCCGCGCCGGCCGGCCGTTCGACGTCGAGGCGATGCGCGAAGAAGCGCTCGTCTGCCGCGACTGGCTCGCCCGCGAGCTGCAGCGCGCTGACGACGGCTGGGACGCGACCGTCGTCGTCACCCACTTCGCGCCGAGCGTGCGCAGCGCCGATCCGCGCTACGGGGCGAGAAGCGCGACCGCGAGCTTCTGCAACGCCGACGACGCGCTGCTGCCGTTCGCAGATCTCTGGCTGCACGGCCATCTTCACTGCGTGCACGACTACCGCGTGCCGCGCGCCGGCGGCTCGACCCGCGTCGTCTGCAACTCGCGTGGACACGCGCGCCGCGGCGAGGCGGAGGATCACCAGCCGCGGCTGGTTCTGGAAGTCTGAACCGCGACGCGCGAGCGCGTCAGAACGTCGAGCGGCGGTCGAGCCTGAGCGCGATGCGGCTGCGCGGAGTCGCGCGTTGCCGCGCGGCGATCTCGTCGGGCGACTCGGGCTGGATCGTCGTGATCGCGTCGAGCCCGAACGCCGTTCCCATGTCGGCCGGATCGTCGTCGAGCCGGCGCGCCGAGCGACGCGAGGTCGCGAGGTAGCGGCGGGCGCGGGCGATCAGGTTCATCGACGTCTCCAGGGGCGGCATTGCGCTTCGCCAGTATCCGCGCTGTCGCCCGCGACCACATCCCCGAATCGCGGGACGAACCGGTCGCAATTCGCACTGCAGCGAAAACGCGTCGCGACGCCGCCACGCCTACTGTGCGACGTATTTGTTCCCGGCCGCCTTGTAACGAGCTACTGCACGCTTGAGGTCGCTGTACTCCTCGCACGGCAGGAAGCACGCCTTGTCGAGCGCGGCGAGACGCTGCTCGGCCAGCTCGAGGTTGCCCATCATCAGGTAGAGCTCGCCCGAGTATTCGAGCGCGCCGCGGTGCTTCGGCTCGATCCGCAGCGCCTCGTTGTAGTACCTCTCGGCCTCGGCGAGGTTGGCGGGATCGGCCTTGCGCAGGCTGTAGCCCATCAGGTTGTTCCAGTCGGCGCTCGATGTCGCGTTGACCTGCTTCAGCTCGTCGATCGCCGCCGGCCAGTTCTTCTCGGCGATGCGTGCGCGCGCGGCGGCGAGCACGTCGGGCTTGGCCGGCGTGGCGACGACGTCGGCCGCGGGAGCAGCGGCGGCCGCGAGCAACGAGGCGGCGAAGGCGATCGTGCGCAGGAAGGCGAGAACCATGGCGGTCTCCGGTGGCTGGGGCGACGAGCATAGTGCGTCGGCGCGCATCGCGTCGATGGCCTGCGCCTAGAATCGCGCGCCCTTCGCCTTGCCGTCTGCATGACTGCCGAGCCGGCGTTCTGTGCGATCGACTTCGGGACCTCGAACTCGGCGGTTGGCGTTCCGAGCGGCGACGCGATGCGCCTGGTCGAGCTCGAGCCCGGCTTCGCGACGATGCCGACCGCCGTGTTCTATCCGGCCGAAGGCGATCGCGGCGGCGGCGACGCGGTGACGTGCCAGTTCGGGCGCGCGGCGATCGCTGCCTACGTCGACGGCATCGACGGCCGCCTGATGCGCTCGATGAAGAGCATCCTCGGCAGCACGCTCATCGAGCAGACGACCGACGTCGGCGGCGGCCGTGCGGTGCGCTATCTCGACGTCGTCGCGACCTACCTGCGCCATCTGCGCGTCAAGGCGGAATCCGAGCTCGGCGCCTCCGTCGAGCGCGCCGTGCTCGGCCGGCCGGTGTATTTCGTCGACGACGATCCGGCGCGCGACGCCGCCGCGGAGGCCGCGCTGCGCAGCGCCGCGGCGAGCGCCGGCTTTCGCGAGATCGCGTTCCAGTACGAGCCGATCGCGGCCGCGTTCGACCACGAGCGTTCGGTCGCGCGCGACGAGACCGTGCTCGTCGCCGACATCGGCGGCGGCACGTCTGACTTCTCGCTCGTGCGCGTCGGGCCGTCGCGCCGCGGCGCGTCCGACCGCAGGCGCGACATCCTCGCCAACCACGGCGTGCACATCGCCGGCACCGACTTCGACCGTCGCGTCGACCTCGCGAGCGTGCTGCCGCTGCTCGGCTTCGACGCGCGCGGCCCGAGCCTCGCTGGCGCGCCGCCGCGCGAAGTGCCGAGCGCCGTGTACTTCGACCTCGCGACGTGGCACCTGATCAACACCGTCTACAACCCCCAGCGCGTCGTCGAGCTGCGCGGCATGCGGTCGTTCTACGCGGACCCGGCGCTGCATCGCCGGCTGATGCGCGTCGTCACGCGTCGGCTCGGCCACGACCTCGTCGCCCGCGCCGAGGCCGCGAAGATCGCGGTCGCCGCCGGCGGCGCCGTGACGATCGATCTCGATCACGTCGAGCACGGGCTCGCGGGCCGCCTCGATGGCGCCGGGCTCGGCAGCGCCGTCGACGCCGACCTCGACCGCATCGTCGACGCCGCGCGCACGACGGTCGCGCAGGCGGGTCTTCGCGGCGACGACGTCGACACGCTCTACCTCACCGGCGGCTCGACCGGGCTTTCGCTTCTCAACGATCGCTTGCGGGGCGCGTGCCCGCGCGCGCGGATCGTCCACGGCGATCGTTTCGCGAGCGTCGCGACCGGCCTCGCGCTCGAAGCGCGGCGCCGTTTCGCGCGCAGCGCGGCGCGGTGAGTCAGCCGTCGAGGACCGCGGCCATCGCGCGCGCCGTCGCCTCGACGTTGCCGGTGTTGAGTCCGGCGACGCACATCCGCCCGGAACGCACGAGGTACACGGCGAACTCGTCGCGCAGGCGGTCGACCTGGCGCGGAGACAGCCCCGTGTAGCTGAACATCCCACGCTGGTGGAGGAAGTACGAGAAGTCGCGGCCGGGCATCCTGGCGGCGAGGACGCCGTGCAGCGCGCGGCGCATCGCCTGGATCCGCTCGCGCATCGCTGCCAGCTCGCCCTCCCACTGGCGGCGCAGGTCGGGCTCGGACAGCACCGCGGCGACGATCTGGCCGCCGTGGATCGGCGGGCTCGAGTAGTTGCGGCGGACCGTGAACTTGAGCTGGCCGAGGACGTTCGCCGCTTCGCCGGCATCGGCGCAGACGACGCTCAGCGCGCCGCAACGCTCGCCGTAGAGGCTCATGCTCTTCGAGAACGAGTTGGCGACGAAGAACGCGAGCGGCCGGCCGTCGCGGTCGCGCGCCGCGGCGAGCGCGCGCAGCGCGTACGCGTCTTCCGCGATGCCGTCGCCGAAGCCCTGGTACGCGAGGTCGAGGTACGGCAGCAGGCCGCGCCGCGCGAGGATCGGCACGAGCGCGTCCCACTGCGCGCGCGACAGGTCGACGCCGGTCGGGTTGTGGCAGCACGCGTGCAACAGGACGATGCTCTTCGCCGGCAGGCGCTCGAGCGCGCTGCACATCGCGTCGAACGCGAGGCCGCCGCTCGCGGCGTCGTAGTACGGGTAGTCGTGGACCGCGAGGCCGGCGCCTTCGAACATCGAGCGGTGGTTCTCCCAGCTCGGCTCGCTCACCCAGACGGCGCTTCCCGGCAGCCAGCGCGCGATGAAGTCGGCGCCGACCTTGAGGCCTCCGCTCGAGCCGATCGACTGGATCGTCGCGACGCGGCCGCTCTGCACCGACTCGTGGTCGGCGCCGAAGAGAAGCGCCTGCACCGCGGCGCGGAAGTTGGCCGCGCCTTCGATCGGCAGGTAGGGCTTGGGCGCATCGCGCGCGACGACCTGCTGCTCGGCGCGGCGCACGGATTCGAGCACCGGGATGCGGCCGGCGTCGTCGAAGTAGATGCCGATCGAGAGATTGATCTTGCCCGGCCGCGGATCCTTCTGGAAGTCCTCGTTGAGGCTCAGGATCGGATCGCCGCCGAACGGCTCGACGTGGGCGAACATCGTCATCGTGATCGCCTACGCCGCAAGCGCGGCCTCGATGTCGCCCTTCATCGACTCGGGCGTGTCGTTCGGCGCGAACCGCTTGATCACCTTGCCGTCCTTGCCGACGAGGAACTTGGTGAAGTTCCACTTGATCGTCTTCGTGCCGAGGATCCCCGGCGCCTCGGCCGTCAGCCACTTCCAGAGCGGCGGCGCCTTCTCGCCGTTGACGTCGACCTTGCTCATCATCGGGAACGTGACGCCGTAGTTCAGCTCGCAGAACGACGCGATCTCGTCGTTCGAGCCGGGATCCTGCGCGCCGAACTGGTTGCTCGGAAAGCCGACGACGACGAAGCCGCGGTCGCGGTACGTCTTCCAGAGCTCCTCGAGCCCGGCGAACTGCGGCGTGAAGCCGCACTTGCTCGCGGTGTTGACGATCAAGAGCACCTTGCCCTTCTGCGTCGAGAAGCTGGCGGGCTGGCCGGTGATCGATTCGGCGTCGAAGTCGTAGATGGTTGCGGATCCGTTCCTCGCCATGGTCCCTCTTTCGGTCGCGTCGCTCGCATGGTAGCGCCGCGCGGCGCGACGTTCAGCGCGCGGCGCGAGCGCGGCGAGGAGCGCGCCGGCGACGATCAGCGCTCCGCCGAGCGCGAGCCGCGGCGTGAGCGCGCCGCCGCCGAGCGCGACCGCCGAGAGCGACGCGAACACCACCTCGGTCAGCATGACGACGGCCGTGCCGTTCGCCGGCAGCCGCGCCGCGCCGTACTGCAGGCAGAGGTTGCCGGCGACGAAGACGACGGTGATTGCAAGGGCGAGCGCGGTCCAGGCGAATGCCGGCGGCGGCGGCGGCGCGATCGTTCCCTGGGCAGCGAGCACGACCGCGAGCGCGCCGGCGACGAGCGCGCCGCCGGCGAACATCGCGAGCGAGCGCCCGGCCTCCGGTCGGTTCGCCTCGCGCCGCAGCATGACGTTGTTGAACGCGAACGAGAAGCCGCCCGCGACGCCGAGCCAGTCGGCGAGCGAGCGCGGCAGCGGCAACGCGACGCCGTCGGCGCCGCCGCCGGGCCGCGGCGCGTCGGGCCAGAGCACGACGAGCGCACCGACGGTGCCGAGCGCGATCTGCAGAGCCGCGGTGCGCGTCAACCGTTCGCCGAGGACGAGGCGCGCGATCAGCACCGTCCAGAGCGGCATCAGATAGAAGAGGAGGACGACGCGAACGACGTCGCCGATCACCACCGCCCAGTTGAATGCAGCGTTGGTGCAGCCGGCGGCGACGACCAGGACCCACAGCGCCGGCGTGCGCAGGACCTGCATGACCGCGCGCGGCCGTGCGAGCGCGATCGCGAGCGACGCCAGCGCGAAGGTGAGCGCGGTCGTCCAGAGCGGGTGGACGCCGGCGTCGTGCAGCCGCCGCATCGGCCACCACGAGGTGCCCCAGACGAACGCGTTGAAGACGAGCGCGGTCGCCGCGCGGCGGCGCGCGGCCGCAGCCGTTTCGCTCAATGCTTGTCGCGCCGCGCGATCGCGAGCAGGTGCTCGACTTCGCCCCGGTGGCGGACGAGGTTGCTCTGGTGCCAGCGGCGGATCAGCCACATCGTCGCCGCGACGAGCACGCCGAACACCGTGATCGTCGTGAACGCCGACAGGCCGAAGCGCGTCATCCCGGTGTTGAACGCGCCGAGGCCGAGGATGCACGCCTGCTCGTTGAAGTTCTGCACCGCGATCGAGCGCCCGGCGCCCATCAGGTTGGCGCCGCGGTGCTGCAGCAGCGCGTTCATCGGAACAACCAGAAAACCGCCGACGGCGCCGAGCAAGACGAGGAACGGCGCCGCCAACCAGACGTTCGTGATGACATTGAGGCCGATGACGAGGACTCCCATCACGATTCCGTAGGGAATGACGCTCGTCGCTTCGTCGAGCCGCGTTCGAAAAGACGCAACGACCGCTCCGGCGGCGGTGCCGATCGCCACGACCCCAACGAGAGCCGACGCTTGCGTCGTGGTGTAGCCGAGCGCCGCTGCCGCCCATGCGAAGACGATGATCCGGAGATTCCCCGACACACCCCAGAACAGCGTCGTCGTCGCCAGCGAAATCTGGCCGAGCTTGTCGTTCCAGAGGCGCGCGTTGCAGTTCGAGAAGTCGCGGACGAGGACGGCGACGCTCTTGGCGAGCGGCTGCAGCGGTGCATCGGTGCGCGGAATGCGCAGGTTGAAGAGCGCCGCGATGATGTAGAGCGCGACGATCACCGCGATCGCCGCCTCGGGCGCGGTGGTGATGCCGGTGTCGATGAGCGGCACGTCGAACGCGAGCAGGTGCTGCGAGACGACGCGGCCGAGCAGCTGGCCGCCGAGCAGCACGCCGAGGATGATCGAGAGGATCGTGAGCCCCTCGATCCAGCCGTTCGCCTTGACGAGCTGCGAGTTCGGCAGCAGCTCGGTGAGGATGCCGTACTTGGCGGGCGAGTACGCGGCCGCGCCGAGGCCGACGATGCCGTAGGCGATCAGCGGCTCGAGACCGAACAGCATCAGCACGCAGCCGACGATCTTGATCGTGTTCGAGATCAGCATCACCGTGCCCTTCGGTAATGCATCGGCGAACGCGCCGACCCCGGGCGCGAGGATCACGTAGAAGAGCGCGAACATCGGCACCAGCGCGGTCACGTGCCAAGCCGGCGCGCTGCTGCTGTGGAGGAGCTCGATTGCAGCGACGAGCAGCGCGTTGTCGGCCAGCGAGCTGAAGAACTGCGCCGACATGATGGTGTAGAAGCCTTTTTTCATCCGCTTCCCGGCGCCGACATCGGAACTGCGTCCGATTAGTCTCCTCGCGGCGCGGTTTATAGCACGCGGGTTTTCGCGTTCCGGTCGCGCGCGCCGGCGTCGCGACGGACGGCTGGCAGAATTCCGGGCATGCCGCGGCCGATCGAAGCGCTCGTCCATCGCGACGCACTCGCGGCCAACCTCGAAGTCGCGCGCAGCGCCGCCGCCGGTGCGCGCGTCTGGGCCGTCGTCAAGGCCGATGCGTACGGTCACGGCATCGCCAACGTCTATCCGGCGCTGCAGCGCGCCGACGGCTTCGCGCTGCTCGACGTCGACGAGGCCGAGCTGCTGCGCACGCTCGGCTGGCGCGGGCCGATCCTGCTGCTCGAAGGCTGCTTCGACGCGCGCGACCTCGAGACGTGCTCGCGGCTGAAGCTGTGGCACGTCGTCCACTGCAAGGAGCAGATCGACCGGCTCGCGGCGCTGAAGACCGACCGGCCGCACCACGTCTTCCTCAAGCTGAACAGCGGCATGAACCGGCTCGGCTTCGCGGCCGACCGGTTCCGCGCCGCTTGGCTGCGTCTCGACGTGCTCGCGCAGGTCGAGGCGATCACGACGATGACGCATCTCGCCAACGCCGACGCCGCCGACGAGGGCGCGGTCGATGCGGCGCTCGCGGCGTTCGACGCCGCGACGCGCGACCTGCCGGGCGATCGCTCGATCGCCAACAGCGCGGCGACGCTGCGCTTCGGCGCGCGCCTGGCTGCCGGCGGCGCCTGGGTGCGGCCCGGAATCATGCTCTACGGCTCGTCGCCCGACGCGCCGCTGCACGGCATTCATGACTGGAAGCTGACGCCGGCGATGACGCTGCGCACGCAGCTGATCGGCGTGCAGACGCTCGTCGCCGGCGACAGCGTCGGCTACGGCAGCAGCTTCACCGCGACCGGGCCGATGCGCATCGGCATTGCGGCGTGCGGCTACGCCGACGGCTACCCGCGCCTGGCGCCCGGCAGCAACGAGCGCGGCACGCCGGTGCTCGTCGACGGCGTGCCCACGCGCACGCTCGGCCGCGTCTCGATGGACATGATCGCCGTCGACCTCGGCCCGGCGAGCGGCGCCGACGTCGGCAGCGAGGTCGTGCTCTGGGGCCGCAGCAGCGCCGGCACGGTGCTCGCGATCGACGACGTCGCGCTCGCCGCGGGCACGGTCGGCTACGAGCTGATGTGCGCGCGCGCGCCGCGGGTCCCGGTGCGGGCCGTGCCGTGAACGCGTCGAGCCCGCCGGTCGTCGACGAAAGCGAAGTCGAGTTCAGCGCCGTGCGCGCGCAGGGTGCCGGTGGCCAGAACGTCAACAAGGTCTCGAGTGCGGTGCATCTCCGCTTCGACGTCGCCGCATCGTCGCTCGCCGAGGACGTCAAGGCGCGCCTGCTTGCGCTCTCCGATCGCCGCCTGAGCGACGAAGGCGTGGTCGTCATCAAGGCGCAGCGCCATCGCAGCCAGGATCTCAACCGCCGCGACGCGCTGGCCCGGCTCAACGCGCTCGTCGCGCGCGCCGCCGCGCCGCAGCTGCCGCGCAAGCCGACGCGGCCGACCAGGGCCTCGCGCGAGCGCCGTCTCGAGAGCAAGAGCGCACGCTCGCAGGTCAAGGCGTCGCGCGCCAAGGTGGTCGGCTAGCGCGTGCGGACGACGCGCGTGCGGACGACGCGCGCGCGGGGCCTCAGACGCGCTTGAACGTCGCGAGCAGCGCGCCGAGGGCGATGAAGAGACTGCCGAAGACGCGCTGCACCGCACGCACGCGCCCCGGCGAGCGCAGCAGGCCGAGCAGGCGCGACGCGAGCGCGGCGTAGCCGGTGTTGACGACGAGGTCGGTGAACGCCAGCGTCGCGCCGATCGCGAGGTATTGCGGCACGAGCGGCTGGCTCGTCGCGAGGAACTGCGGCACGACGGCGAGCATGAACGCCGTTCCCTTGGGATTGACCGCGTTCAGCAGCCAGGCTTCGACGACGATCCGCGATCGCGTCGTCGGCGCGCGGCGCTCGCTCGTCGCCGCCGCGAGCGCGAGCGGCGGCGCGCGCCATTGCCGCACGCCGAGATAGACGAGGTAAGCGACGCCGAGCCACTTGACGATCGCGAAGGCGAGCGCGGAGGTCGCGATGATCGCGCCGACGCCGGCGGCGACGACGACGAGCTGGGTCCAGAAGCCGAGCACGAGCCCGAGGATCGCGAAGCAGCCGCGCGCGAAGCCGTGCTGGAGCGACGCGCTCATGACCGCGATCGCCCCGGGGCCGGGCGAGAGGCTGATCGCCCACGCGGCGGCGAAGAACGCGAGCCAGAGCTGCCAGGACATGCGGCGATTCTGCGCCGTGCGCGGACGGCGCCCGCGAAAACGAACATGGCCGCGATCGCGGCCATGTTCGGTGTGCGGTCAGAGCGACCGGCGTGTCTTCAGCGGCGCCGGCGGCGGCCGACGAACGCGAGCACGCCCAGACCTGCGAGGAACAGCACGTAGGTCTCCGGCTCGGGGACCGGCGCCGCGGCGAGCGCGTCGATCTCGCCTTCGCCCGGCGAGAACGGGCCGTTGACGAGACGGTCGCCCGAAGTCACGGCGAAGAAGGTGAACGACCCGTCGAAATTCCACTGCGTCGTCCAGTCGTCGGCGTTCTTGGACGCACCGACGTCGTCGACGCCCTTCGTCCACACCTTCGTGATGTGGCCGACCTGGCAGCTGTTCAAGGAGAACGCCGCCGTCCTGCAGCCATAGACGAGGAATTCAAATGGCTCCCAGTATTCGTTGGTGTTGCCGGCGGTCCAGCCGTGGTCGATGGCCGGCACTGCGATCACCGCGTCGAGCGCAGTCGCGCTCTGCATGATGATCGGCGCGTCGAACTGCGCCCACTGGTGATCGGCCGTCGCCATCGCCGCGCTCGGGGTCAGGCCGGGCGACAGCACGTTGTAGCTCGTGCCGTTGGCGTTGCCCGTCACGCCGTCGCCGCCGCTCACGTACGTCAGGAACGACGTCGGAGAAACGGTGCCGCCGATGACGGTAGCGGTGTCGATCAGCGTGGCGCTGCCGATCGTCGTCTGCGCGAACGTCGCGCCGGACGCCGCCACTAATGCGGCCGCGACGAAGCATCTCTTGAGCATGGGGACCTCCTCGTTATTCACACGTATCCGGCAGTAACCGGGGGTGGGAATCTAAAGCGGAACGCGTCGCCGCGCTACCTCAGAGTCGGGGGTGGGTAAACCCTATGTCCGCGGTCCGTGGACGGCGCCGCCGACAATCGGCCATGGCCAAGGAGCGATCGATCTACAGCTGCAGCGACTGCGGCGCGACGAGTCCGAAGTGGCTCGGCAAGTGCCCGGGCTGCGGCGCCTGGAACACGCTCGTCGAGTCGGTCGCCGAGCCGGCGGCGCGGCGATACGCAGGAGGCGCGCGGGGGCTGCTGCCTGCAGAAGGCGTCGCGACCCTCGGCGAGATCGACGCTGCCGATGCCGAGCGGCATCCGACCGGCATCGAGGAGCTCGACCGCGCGCTCGGCGGCGGCATCGTCGAGGGCGGCGTCGTCCTCATCGGCGGCGATCCGGGGATCGGCAAGTCGACGCTGCTGCTGCAGGCGCTCGACGCGCTCGCCGGCCGCATGCCGACGCTCTACGTCACCGGCGAAGAGAGCGGCGCGCAGGTCGCGCTGCGCTCGCGCCGGCTCGGCATCGGCGCCAGCGCGGTGCGCGTCCTGGCCGAGATCTGCCTCGAGAAGATCCTCGCGACGATCGAGAGCGAACGGCCGCAGGTCGCCGTCGTCGACTCGATCCAGACGGTCTACAGCGAAGCGCTGACGTCGGCGCCCGGCTCGGTCGCGCAGGTGCGCGAGTGCGCTGCGCAGCTGACGCGCCTGGCGAAGGCGAGCGGAACCACGATCGTCCTCGTCGGCCACGTCACCAAGGACGGCGCGCTCGCCGGGCCGCGCGTCCTCGAGCACATCGTCGACACCGTGCTCTATTTCGAGGGCGACACGCATTCGAGCTTTCGCCTCGTGCGCGCGATCAAGAACCGGTTCGGCGCGGTCAACGAGCTCGGCGTCTTCGCGATGACCGACAAAGGGCTGAAGGGCGTCAGCAATCCGAGCGCGATCTTTCTCTCGACGCACGGCGAGCCGGTGCCCGGATCGTGCGTGCTCGTGACGCTCGAGGGCACGCGGCCGCTCCTCGTCGAGGTGCAGGCGCTCGTCGACGCCGGCGGAC
The DNA here is from genome assembly GCA_030150305.1 of Caldimonas sp. GTDB lineage: Bacteria > Pseudomonadota > Gammaproteobacteria > Burkholderiales > Burkholderiaceae_C > Schlegelella_A. Next base: position 13,370 of record JASLGD010000574.1, read on the forward strand.
CGAGCCCGCGGCGGCTCTCGGTCGGACTCGAGCGCGACCGCCTCGCGATGATGCTCGCGGTGCTGCACCGCCACGCGCAGGTCGCGGTGCTCGACCAGGACGTCTTCGTCAACGCCGTCGGCGGCGTTCGCATCACCGAGCCCGCCGCGGACCTCGCGGTGATGCTGGCGATCCAGTCGAGCCTGCGCGGCAAGCCCTTGCCGCGCGGCTTCCTCGCGTTCGGCGAGGTCGGTCTCGCCGGCGAGGTGCGGCCGGCGCCGCGCGGCCAGGAGCGGCTGCGCGAGGCGGCCAAGCTCGGCTTCGCGAGCGCGATCGTGCCGAAGGCGAACGCGCCGCGCGGCGCCGCTCTCAAGCCGTTCGAAGGCCTCGCGATCCATCCCGTCGAGCGCATCGAGGAGGCGATCGCCCTCGTGCGCACGCTGTGAGGACACGCTGATGACGCGCGCCAGCGAACGTCGCTCCGGCCGCGCGTGCGGGCGTCTTCGCGTGCGACGTCGAGCGCCGTGCGTCGGCCTCTAAAATCGCCCTCTTTCCTCACGACGGAGAGCGCCATGTCGATGGCCGACCGCGACGGCAAGATCTGGATGGACGGGGCGCTCGTCGACTGGCGCGACGCGAAGATCCACGTCCTCACGCACACGCTGCACTACGGCTGCGGCGCTTTCGAAGGCGTGCGCGCGTACAAGACGGCGCAGGGCACGGCGATCTTTCGCCTCTACGAGCACACCCAGCGTCTCTTCAACAGCGCCAAGATCCTGCGCATGCGGATCCCGTACTCGTTCGACCAGGTCGTCGACGCGCAGCGCGCGGTCGTGCGCGCCAACAAACTCGAGTCGTGCTACCTGCGGCCGCTGACGTGGATCGGCTCCGAGAAGCTTGGCGTCTCGCCCAAGGGCAACACGGTGCACCTGATGGTCGCAGCGTGGGCCTGGGGCGCGTACCTCGGCGAGGAGGGGCTGATGCGCGGCATCCGCGTCAAGACGTCGAGCTTCACGCGCCACCACGTCAACATCACGATGACTCAGGCGAAGACGGTGTCGAACTACACGAACTCGATCCTCGCCAACATGGAAGCGACCGACGACGGCTACGACGAGGCGCTGCTGCTCGACGCGAGCGGCTTCGTCAGCGAGGGCGCAGGCGAGAACATCTTCATGGTCAAGCGCGGCGTCGTCTACACGCCCGACCTCTCGGCCGGCGCGCTCGACGGCATCACGCGCAACACGATCCTCGCGATCTGCGCCGACCTCGGCCTCACGCTGGTCGAGAAGCGCATCACGCGCGACGAGCTCTACATCGCCGACGAGGCGTTCTTCACCGGCACCGCAGCCGAGGTGACGCCGATCCGCGAGCTCGACCGGATCGAGATCGGCAGCGGCTCGCGCGGCCCGATCACCGAGCGCATCCAGAGCGCGTTCTTCGACATCGTGAACGGCCGCAACGCGAAGTACGCCGAGTGGCTCTCCAAGGTCTGACATGGCACATGACGGTTCGCGTCCCGCGGTCGAGCTGAGCGCGGCGGAGCTGCAGGGTCCGGGCGTCGTCTTCTGCCCGAACCCGCGCATGCCGCTCTGGAGCAACCACCCGCGCGTCTTCATCGACGTTGCCACCGTCGGCGTCGGCAAGTGCCCGTACTGCGGGACCGAGTACCGCCTGAAGCCGGGCGAGACGGTCCGCGCGCATTGACGACGCGGCGTCATCCTGAGCGCAGCGAAGGCTCGCATCGCCGGCGAGATCCTTCACTTCGTTCAGGATGACAGGCACGCGCTCGCTCGTCGTCGCGCCGCAGTGGATCGGCGACGCCGTCATGGCCGAGCCGCTGCTCGCGACGCTCGCCGAGCGCGGCGAGGCGGTCACCGTCGCGGCGCTGCCGTGGGTCGCGCCGGTGTTCGCAGCGATCCCCGAAGTGCAGGCGACGATCGAGCTGCCGTTCGCGCACGGCAGGCTCGACTGGAGCGCGCGGCGTCGCGTCGCGGCGGCGCTGCGCGATCGCTTCGACGTCGCCTATGTGCTGCCGAACTCGTTGAAGGCGGCGCTCGTGCCGTGGCTCGCGCGGATCCCGCGCCGCGTCGGCTACCGCGGCGAAGCGCGCGGCGTGCTGCTCACCGATGCGCTCGAACGGCCGGCCGCGCGGCCGTTCGAGCGCATCCGTGAGCAGCACGCCCCCCGCATAGCCGCGGTAGCCCACCCCGCCCCGGCTCCCCGCGAGCCACGGCACCAACGCCGCCATAAACCAGTTAGGCACCAACTAGGCGACGTCGAAGCGATCGCGCAGCGCCGCCGCGACGCGACGCCGCGCGCTCCAGTCGAGCCTGCCGTGCGCGAACGGC
>JASLGD010000578.1 GCA_030150305.1 Caldimonas sp.
CCGGGCAAGCCGCCGCGCGGCGCGGCGCCGTGCAATCAGGCCGACAAGGCGCAACGCGAACGCTGCCTGCGCGACCTGTACGGGCCGGGCGCGCCGCCGGCTTGACACGTCGCGGCTGCCGGCCATCGGCGCCGCCAGCAACCGCTCGCGTGCGGCGAACGCTGACGGCGTTCAGTCGAGCTCGATCACCCGATCGCCGTCGCCGGCGATGCAGCCTTCGCCGACCGGCTGCCAGCCGCGATGGACGACGACGCGGTCGTCCGCGTGGCAGATCTCGATGCGCTGCGCATCGGGCAGCTGCGCATGCACGAACGCCTCGATCGACGCCGGCATGCTGACGAGATAGCGGCGCGCGGTGCGGTCGGCGGCCGGGTGGTCGTCGACGTGCACCCACGGCACGAACGGCCGCGCGATCGTGAGCAGCAACGAGCTGGCGTCGAAGCGCGTCGGCGCATAGCCGGCGTCGTGCAGCCAGCGCTGCGCGGCGCCGCGCGCGTCGGGGTCGGCCGCATCGAAATCGCCCCAGGCGATCGCGAGCAGCTCGGCGACCCACTGGTTGCAGTTCTGGTAGCGCTCGCTGAACGGATACGCGTTGGCGCTGTACGCCGCACCGAGCAGGCCGAGCGCTGCCGCGTTGTCGAGCGCGCGCTGCGCGAGCGCGCGCGCCGGGTCGGCGGGGAGCAGCACGATCGAGACGTAGCCGAGCGGCGTGTCTTCCTCGGTGCCGGCGACGAAGCCGGCAACGCCCTGGTCGTACAGCCGCGGCACGCGCTCGTCGCACGCGAAGTAGAGCTGGCGCACCGACCACGGGCCGTTCTCGCTCGTGCGCAGGCTGACGCCGGCGTGCGAGTAGCGCTGGCCGAAGCGCTCGAGGTCGAGTCCGGAACGCGCGACGAGCGCGCTCGCGCCGTCGCTCGCTTCGAGCTCGGCGCGCACGACGGCGGCGAAGCGGAGCAGACGATCGTGCTGCCGCGCCGAGAGCGGATGCGTCGCGCGGTCGCAGTACGCGACCGACGACGCCCAGGCGCCGGCGCAGGCCAGCGCCAGCAGCGCCGCGGCGACGCCGCGGGCGACGAACCGCCGCACTGCCGTCAGAGCGTCACGCGGTGTGCGGCGAGCTCGCGGTACCAGTCGTCGTCGAGCACGAGGTAGAACGGCTCGCCCGCCGGAGCGAGCGCGAACTCGACGCCGTACGGCCGCGGTCGCGCGTTGACGACGCTGCCGGTCACGAGCCGCGCCTGCTCGAGAGCGCGCGCGGGCAGCTCGAGCGCGAAGGCCGCTTCGGCCGGACGGTCGAGCGGAGCGAGCTCGAGCCGCACGCGGTCGGGCCGGCCGGCGACGGCGACGATCGCATCGACGCGGTAGTCGCCGGCGGCGCTCTTCTTGTTGTCGTTCGACGAGCTGTTGCTGGACGCGCGGAACGAATCGGACACGCTGCCGACCGACGCCGAGCCCGCCGACGACGCCGAAGACGCGAGGCTGTCGGCGCGCGCCGGGTGCGCGGTGAACGCCGCGGCGAGCGCGGCGACGAGGAGAAGACGATGGCGTGTGGTTCGCATGGCAGGCTCGCAAGGGCACGACAGCATAGCGCCACTCGCGTCGCCGACCGCCGCAGCGCCGACGCGCGCGCGTTCGCCGGATCAGTCGAACGTGATCGCCTGAGCGTCGATGCTCGTGCCGGCAGCGTTCAGCGTGCCGACGACGTCGATCGCGCGGCCGACGGCGAGGTCGGCGGCGGTGCCGCCGGTGTACTGCACCGTCGCGCCGACGTGCACCGTCAGGCCGTGCAGCCGCAGCGTGCCCAAGGCCGGGCTCCAGGCGACGATCGTGCCGTGCACCCCGAACGTCGAGTTGGCGAGCGTCTCGTCGCCGAGCACGTTGACGCGCTTGGCCTTCAGGACTCCGCCGCTCGTCGACCCGAGCACCACGACGCGTGCGCCGAGGACGACGCCGACGCCGCCGTCCGAGAACGTCGCCGTCGAGGCGTCGACGGCGACGCCGTTGACGACGAACTGCGAAGTCGACGCGAGCGCCGAGATGCGGCCGGCCCAGCGCGCGTCGGCGCGGTCGGGCAGCGTGCCGTTGCCTGCCGTCAGCGCCGACGCGGGCCAGATTCCCGCGACCGGAGCGGTCGCGAGCGTCGCGCGAACGAAGCGGCCGACGGCGAGCGGCGGCAGCTGCGCGGCCGGGATCGCCGCGATGCCGATCACGAGGTTGCCGACCGTGACCGTCTGCGCAACGTTGTCGACCGCGGCGACGATCCCGCGCAGCTCGAACGCCGTCGCGGCGGGGCGCGGCGCGATCCGGGTCGCGATGGTCTCGCCGGTGCGCGCGTTGATCTGGCCCCACACCTCGACGACATCGCCGACCTGCACGGCGTCGATGCCACCCTGCAGGGCATCGTCGAACCAGGTCGCGACGGTGACGCGGACCGGCTGGCCGAGCACGGTCATGACGGTGCCGAGGCGGTTGACGGCCGTCACCGGGCCGACGATCTCGTTGCGCGTGCGGATCGAAAGCGCAGTCGCCGCGTTGCTCGACGGGTCGATCGCCGAGGCGTCGACCTCGCACACCATGCCGACGTGGAGCTGATCGGCCGTCAAGGCGCGGCCGTCCTGGTCGACGATCGCGGCGCTCGCATCGTCGAAGCGGACGCCGTTGACGGTGATCGAGCCGAGCCCGGTGACGGGACCGGCGGCGAGCGCCACCGGCGGCGACCCGGTGCCGCCGCTGTCGACGCCTCCGCAGCTCGCGAGCACGAGCAGAGGCACGAGCGCGGCGAGCACGCGGTGCTTCGGCGAGGGCGACAACCAGGACCTCATGTCGACTCCTTCGGGGGCACCGGCGGCACGGCCGCGTGGTAGCTGTAGAGGCCGACGCGGACGCGCCGATCGGCGACGCGGCCGGCCTTGGCGTCGGCGTCGATCAAGGCCTGGATGCGCGGCACCAGGGCCGTGAGCAGCTCCTTCCAGCGATCGTCGACGAGCGCGCGCACCCGCTCGGCCGACTCGGCCGAGAGGTCGTCGGCGAAGACCGCCTGCTCGAGATGCAGCGGCGTCTCGGCGCGGATGTTGGCGACCGCGGCGGCGAGGTGGTCGCCGACGTTGGCGCCGAGGAACTCGAGCATGCGAGCCCGGTCGTCGCGCGGCACGAAGGCGTCGCGCACGAGACGAACGGTGTCGTTCCTGGCGTTCACTTCAACGAGGCCGAGCCGGCAGAGCTCGTCGAGCAGCGTGCGCGGATGCACGTCCTGCGTCACCGACTGCGCGAGCGACTCGAAGCTCGGCGCCTTGCCCTGCCGCGGCAGCGGCCGCGGCCGCCCGCGCGCGTCGTGGTAGCGCTTGTGGCCGAGCCAGCGCGTGAAGATCTGCGTCGCCGGCGACCGGCGCACTGCCGCGGCGGCGGGAAGCGCGTTCGAGATGCGCGTGACCTCGCGCCGGGTGAGCCCGGTCGCCGCGCTGACGCGGCTGACGTCGCGCTTGCCCGCCGGCGCAGCGCCGCGCGCCGCTTCGACGAACGCCTGCTTCAGCCGCTCCTCGACGGCGGCGAAGCGCACCCCGCGCGCCAGGCACAGCGCCGCCAGCGGCGCGAGCAGGCGCCCGAGCGCGTCGTCGAACGCAGCGTCCTCGGCCGGGGTTTGCGGAGGCGGGCGGGTGGTCACGGCGTGGGTTCGGCCTTGCCGGCGCGAAGCCGCGCGGGCGGCGACGAGTATATCTGTGCAATTGACACATACGGAGATAACGGGATCGCCGGCGCCCGCGACGACCGCGGTCGGCACGAATTCACGGTCTGCAAGGAGCTTTGCAAATCTTGACCCGCCGGCGCGTTGACCAAATGTGCTATTTGCACATATCTTGCCGGCACGCATTTCGCGCAACCAACGCACGGAGATCAGAAATGGCCCCGCACACCTCGACGTTCCGGATGCCCCGGCCCCTCGGCCACCCGCTGACAGCGGTGGCGCTCGCGGCGACGCTCGCCGTCGCCGCGTGCGGCGGCGGCAGCGCCGACTCGGGCGGCTCCGGCGCCGCCGCGCAGTCGACGTCGGTCCCGTTCGTGCTCAGCGACGCTTCGTCGCAGGACTGGTCGAGCATCCAGGTCACGATCACGTCGATCGTCCTCGACGGCAGCTCCGGGCCGACCGCGAACCTCCTGAGCGCTCCGGTCACCGTGAACCTCGAGCAGCTCGACGGCCTCGGCGACGCACTCGACCTCGACCAGCTGCCGGCCGGCGCGACCTACACCGGCGCGACGCTCACGATCAGCGCCAATCCGGGCGACGTCGCGCTCACCGCGGCGAGCGACCCGGAGAGCGGCTTCGCGGAGCCCGCCGGCTCGGTCGTCGACGCGTCGCGCATCCAGATCTCGGGCGCGCAGGGCCCGAACGGCAGCCGGACCGTCACCGTGCCGGTGCGCTTCGCTTCGCCGTTCACCGTTCCGGCCGCCGGCGCGACGACGCAGGGGATCGACATCGAGTTCGACCTCGCCCATCCGGCGTTCGTCATCGGCCACGCACCGGTCGGCGGCGGCAGCACGATCTGGGCGGTCAACTTCAACGGCCCGGTCCGGCACCACGCGGTGCGCGACCTGACGCGCCTGCTGCTGCGCCACTTCTACGGCACCGTCACGGGCGTCTCCGCCGACAGCAAGACGCTGATGCTGACGCGCGACCGGCCGACGATCCCGATCGTGTCGCCCGAGACGTTCACCGCGACGACGCATGCCGTCAACGTCCTCGCGGACGCCGCCAACGGCACCCTCTTCTACG
>JASLGD010000624.1 GCA_030150305.1 Caldimonas sp.
GACCACGGCGCGTCGCGCAGCGCATCGAAGACACGGCGCAGGCGAACGACGACGGCGAGCGTGCGCGGCGCGATGCCGACGACGTCGGCGAAGCGGCGCTGCAGCTGCCGCTCGCCGACGCCGGCGAGCGCCGCGAGCTCGGCGAGCGCGACGCGGCCTTCGCTCGCGTAGAGGCGCTCGACGCAGCGCTCGACGGCGGCGTCGCGGCGACCCGCGTTCGCCGCGATGCGCCGCGCGACGAAGTCGGCGAGCGCGGCGCGCGCCGCGCGTTCATCGGCCGCGGTCGCGATGCGCTCGACGAGCGACCGCGCCGCGTCGGCGCCGTGCAGCTCGGCGAGCGCGATGCGGCGATCCGTGCACGCGGCCATCGAACGGCCGGTGAACGCCCATGCGCCCGCGGGCGTGAAGCGGACCGCGAGCACCGAAACCGGACCGCGCGAGCGCAGCACGAGCGGGCGTGTCAGCTGGCCCGCGAAGAGGAGCGGCGGCTGCGTCCGCCAGCGGCCGCTGTCGTCGCGCTCTTCGTACGGCCGGCCGCGGTGGACGATCAGCTCGGCGCGGCCGTCGGGCGGGATCGCCTGCTCGTCGCCGTCCGCGTCGGCGTCGAACGACCAGAGGCAGTGGACGTGCGCTGCAAGGGCCGGCTCGACAGCGACTTCCTGGTAGCGCGGCGTCATCGCGCGAGCGCGTCGTCGAGCACCTCGATCCAGTGGCGCACCGGCGTCGTCGTGCCGCTCTGCAGATGCTGGATGCAGCCGATGTTGGCGGAGACGATCGCCGCCGCTGCGAGCGGAGCGAGCTGGCCGAGCTTGCGGTCGCGCAGCGCGTTGGCGATCTCGGGTTGGAGCACCGAGTACGTTCCCGCCGAGCCGCAGCACAGGTGCGCTTCGTTGGCGGCGACGCGCACGTCGAAGCCGAGCGCGGCGAGCGACGTCTCGACGACGCCCTTCACGCGCTGCCCGTGCTGCAGGCTGCACGGCGGATGGAACGCGAGCCGCGGCAGGCGGCCGCGCTGCACGTCGTCGCGTGTCGCGTCGTCGCCAGCGGCGCGCCGCTCGGGCGGCAACGCGAGAAGGGGCTTCAGCGTCGGCACGAGGTCGGGCAACAGCTCGGCGATGTCGCGCGTCGCATCGGCGATGCGCCCCGCCTTGGCCGCGTACGCCGGATCGTGCGCGAGCGAATGACCGTACTCCTTGACGGTCACGCCGCAGCCCGACGCGTTCATCACGATCGCCTCGACCTCGCCGCGCTCGACCGCCGGCCACCAGGCGTCGACGTTGGCGCGCATCTGCGCGAGCGCGCCGTCGTGGTCGCTCGTGTGCAGGCGGATCGCGCCGCAGCAGCCGGCTGCGCCGGCGACGATCGTCTGGATGCCGGCGGCGTCGAGCACGCGCGCGGTCGCGGCGTTGATGTTCGGCGCCATCGCCGGCTGCACGCAGCCCGCGAGCAGCAGGACCTTGCGCGCATGCGTGCGCCGCGGCCAGCCGCGGTTGGGCGCAGGCGCGCGCGCCGGCACCTTGGCCTTCAGCGCGCCGGGCAAGAGGCCGCGCACCGCCTGGCCGAGCTTCATCGCCGGCGAGAAGAGCGGCGACGTCAGCCCTTCCTTCAGCGTCCAGCGCAGCGCCTGCTCGGCGGCCGGACGCGGCACGCGCTCGTCGACGATGCGCCGGCCGATCTCGACCAGGTTGCCGTACTGCACGCCCGACGGGCAAGTCGTCTCGCAGTTGCGGCACGTCAGGCAGCGGTCGAGATGAAGCTGGGTCGCGCGCGTCGGCGCATGGCCTTCGAGCACCTGCTTGATGAGGTAGATGCGCCCGCGCGGCCCGTCGAGCTCGTCGCCGAGGAGCTGGTACGTCGGACACGTCGCGGTGCAAAAGCCGCAGTGCACGCACTTGCGCAGGATCGCCTCCGCTTCGACGCCCTCGGGCGTGCCGGCGAATTCGGGAGCGATCGCGGTCTGCATGTCAGTCCCGCCCGGCCGCCCGAAGGGACCGACGCGCCCCCCCGGGGGGCAGCGAGCGCAGCGAGCGTGGGGGCCTCATCGGCTGGGGATTCTCTTCAGAGGCCCGGGTAGAGGCGGCCCGGGTTGAGAATGCCCTTCGGATCGAAGGCGCGTTTCAGTCGCTCGTGGATCGCGCGCAGCGGCGGCGCGAGCGGCGCGAACGCTCCGGACGGCTTCGCGCGGGCACGGAACGCCGTGGCGTGGCCGCCGGCCGCCTCGGCCGCTGCGCGCACATCGGCTGCCGGCAGCGCAGTGACGAGCCAGCGCTCGGCGCCGTGCCAATCGATCAGCTCGTCGCCGGCGAGGCCGAGCGGCGGCGCCGTCGCCGGCAGCGACACGCGCCACAGCGTCGCATCGTGGTCGTCGATCGCTTCCTGCGCGGCGACGAAGAACGGGTCGGTGTGGTCGCGCAGGCTCTGCCAGAACGCGCTCGCGGTGGCCGGCTCGATCCGCTCGCCGCCGATCGCCGCCGCGCCCTCGGCGACCGCGGCTTCGGAGCCGCGCAGGCGGACGATCAGGTTGCCGTTCCACCACGCGCTGGCGTCGAGCGGCAACGGCCGTTGCCCCCACGCGTGCAGCATCGCGAGCGCTTCGGCGGGCTTGCAGTCGAACCGCGCGGTCGCCTCGGCTGCGGCGCGCGGCATGACCTTGAGCGAGACCTCGACGAGGACGCCGAGGATGCCGAGCGAGCCGGCGACGAGGCGGGAGACGTCGTAGCCGGCGACGTTCTTGATCACGCGGCCGCCGAAGTGGAGCAGCTCGCCGGTGCCGCTCACCATCGCGACGCCGAGGACGTGGTCGCGCACCGCTCCCGCAGCCGCACGCGACGGTCCCGAGAGGCCGGCGGCGACCATGCCGCCGACCGTCGTCGCGGCGGTGAAGCGCGGTGGCTCGAACGCGAGGCACTGGCCGTGCGCCGCGAGCTGCGCTTCGAGGTCGACGAGCCGCATTCCCGCCGGCGCCGTGACGACGAGCTCGGTCGCCTCGTGGTCGGCTTCGCCTGCGAGCGCGGTCGTCTCGAGCAGCGTGCCGACCGGATCCTCGCCGTAGAAGTCCTTGCTGCCGCCGCCGCGGATGCGCAGCGGCTCGCCGGCCGCGTGCGCGGCGCGCACCTGCTCGACGATCGCCGTGACCGCATCCATCGCGCAGCTCCTAGAACCGCGGCAGGTCGGGAAACGCGAGCAGGCCGCGCTTGACGTGCATGCGTCCGTACTCGGCGCAGCGCACGAGCGTCGGAATCACCTTGCCGGGGTTGAGCCGGCCGTCGGGGTCGAAGGCGCGCTTGATCGCCTCCATCTGCGCGCGCTCGGCGGCCGAGAACTGCACGCACATCGACGACAGCTTCTCGACGCCGACGCCGTGCTCGCCGGTGACGGTGCCGCCCATCGCGACGCTCAGCTCGAGGATCTCGGCCCCGAACGCTTCGGCGCGGTGCAGCTCGTCGGCATCGTTGGCGTCGAACAGGATCAGCGGGTGCAGGTTGCCGTCGCCGGCGTGGAAGACGTTGACGCAGCGAAGCCCGTGCTTGGTCTCCATCTCGGCGATCGCGGTCAGCATGTCGGCGAGGCGCTTGCGCGGGATCGTCGAGTCCATGCACATGTAGTCGGGGCTGATGCGGCCGCTCGCCGGAAACGCGTTCTTGCGCCCGCTCCAGAAGCGCAGCCGCTGCGCCTCGTTCTCGCTCGCCTCGATCCGCGTCGCGCCGCACGCGGCGAGGACGTCGGCCATGCGCTGCGCCTCGTGCTCGACCGCTGCGGCCGTGCCGTCGCTCTCGCAGAGCAGGATCGCGGCGGCGTCGAGGTCGTAGCCGGCGTGGACGAAGCTTTCGACCGCCGCGGCCATCCGCTTGTCCATCATCTCGAGGCCCGCCGGGATGATGCCCGCGGCGATGATCGCCGCGACCGCGTCGCCGGCGTGGCGCACGTCGGCGAAGCTCGCCATGATGCAGCGCGCCGTCTCGGGCATCGGCAACAGCTTGACCGTGACTTCGAAGATGACGGCGAGCATGCCTTCGCTGCCGACGACGGCGGCGAGCAGGTCCAGACCCGGCGAGTCGAGCGCGTCGCCGCCGAACGTCACCGGCTCGCCGGCGGCGGTGAAGCCGCGCACCTTCAGCACGTTGTGCAGCGTGAGGCCGTACTTGAGGCAATGCACGCCGCCCGAGTTCTCGGCGACGTTGCCGCCGATCGAGCAGGCGATCTGGCTGCTCGGGTCCGGCGCATAGAAGAGACGGTGCGGTGCGGCGGCTTCGCTGATCGCGAGGTTGCGAACTCCGCTCTGCACGGTCGCGGTCCGCGCCTTCGGATCGAGGGCGACGATGCGGTTGAACTTGGCGAGGCTGAGCGTGACGCCGAGCGGGTCGGGGAGCGCGCCGCCCGAGAGGCCGGTGCCGGCGCCGCGTGCGACGACCGGCACCTCGAGCCGGTGGCACGTCGCGAGCACGTCGGCGACCTGGCGCTCGGTCTCGGGCAGGGCGACGGCGAGCGGCTGCTCGCGGTAGGCGGTGAGGCCGTCGCATTCGTACGGCACCGTTTCCTCGCGTCGCCAGAGCAGCGCGTGCGCCGGCAGGACGCGACCGAGCGCGTCGACGACCTCGGCCTGGCGACGCTGGCGCTCGGGCGCCGCGCGCGTCGCGGTGGCGGGCAGCGGCGCGTTCACTGCGCGGTCACGCTGCCGTCGCCGCGCTCTTCGCGCGTTCGGCCGCCGCCTTGGTGCGCTTGCGCTTCGCCGGCGCGCTGCCGCCGGCAGCCTTGTCCGCGGCCTTGGCGGCGGATGCGAGCGCGCGCGCGGGCGCGCCGGCCGCCGTCTTCATCGCCTGTCCGGCGGCGTCGAACGACTGCTTGACCATGCCGCTCGCGAGCGCCTTCGCGGCGTCGGCCGCGGTGTCCTTCATCGCGTTGGTCGCGAGCTGCGCGAACTGCGATGTCAGCGCGCCCCACCATTGCATCGGATCGACCGCCGCCTGCGCCTTGTCGCCCGGCTTGGCGGGCTCCTTCGCAGGCTCGCGCTTCGCGACCGCAGGCGCCGGCTCCCGCGCCCGCGGCGGCCGGATCTTCAGCGTCTCGGTGAGGTCGGCCATCGGCACGTTCATCGTCTTCAGCGTCGTCAGCGTCATGCGCTGCACCTCGAGCGCCTGGATCGTCGCCGCGAGCATGCGTGCGTTCTGCTCGAGCCAGTACTGCACCGTGCGCAACTCGTTGATGCGCTTCTCGATCTCGGCCGGGTCGAGCGTCGGCGCGACCCACTGGCCGATCCCGGGCAGCGTGCTGCCTGCGCTCTTGACGAGGTTCTGCAGGAAGTCGAAGCCGGGAACGAGTTTGCCGAAGCCGGACACGTCGCTCATCCAAGTCTCCTCTCTCGTTGGTGTCGGGCGATTGTGGCCGCGTCGCGGCGGCGTGTCCTCAGCGATCGAAGCGCACCGCCTCGACGGCGAAGCCGCGCCGCGCGAGGAGCGCGGGAAGGCCGTTGGGGCCGGCCATGTGCAGGCTGCCGACCGCAGCGAACACGGAGCCGTTGCCGTGCAGCTTCTCGATCGCCGCGGCGAGCGACGGGTTGCGGTCGTCGAGCATCCGCTTCAGCGCGTCGCGCTCGGCAGCGGTGTGGAGGCAGTCGCACCAGCGCTCGTAGCCTTCGAGCTCGCCGAGGTCGCTCGCGCTCCACGCCTTGGCGAGCCGCGCGAGCATCGGCCGCGCTCGCCCCGACTCGAGCTCGTCGAGCCCGCTCGTCACGAACTCGATCGTCGCCGCCGGAGTCGGCATCGCGAGCGCCGCGAGTTGCGACTCGGGCGTCTCCAGCGACACCGTCGGCTTGTCGAGGCTGCGCGCGACGACGCCGAGCATGAGGTCGATTCCGTACGACGGATCGAGGCCGTCGCGCCGTGCCGCGAGCACCGTCAGCGTCGCGATCTGGAACTCGGGCGCGAGCCCGCGCATCGCCGCCGCGTCGACGCATTCGGCGGCGAAGCGACGCTCGATGCGCGCCGCGAGCGACGCCGGCAACGCGCTCGCACCGCGGCTGCGCATCGCGCTCGAGAGGCGTGCCTGCATGTCGGCGTCGAGCAGATCGATCTCGAGCGCGAGGGTGTCGCTGGCGGCGAGCGCCGCGGTCGTGCGCGGGCCCGGGAACATCCACTCGAAGCGGGCGACGTGGATCGTGCCGTAGAGGTACGACGTCGTGCCGTCGCGACGGACCCGCCAGAGATAGCCGCGGTCCCTGGCGTCGCGCATGCCGGCAGCGATGCGCTGCGGGTCGGGCGCGGCGGCCTGTGGCGGGCAGTCGGCCGTCGCGGCCGGCTGGGCCAGCGCGTGCGATGCGACGAGCGCGGCGAGCGAGAGCAGCCACGCGAGGCAGCGGCGAGCGGTCATCGCGGTGTCTCCTTGTCGCCCGTGCCGAGCTCGACGCGCAGCACGTTGTCGCGTTGCTGCCAATGGAGCCTCCCGAGCACGTCCATGCCGAGCAGCGGGCTGTCGAGGCGCGGCAGCGCGACGATGCGCAGCCGCTCGACGCGGACGCCGCCGTCGAGCGCGAGGTCGGCGCGCACGACGCGCCCGTTGACCGCGCCGCCGGCCGTGCTCGACCGCACCGTTCCCTCGCCGGGCAGGCCGAGGCGCTCGGCGAGCTCGGCGGGGATCGCGACGCCGCTCGCGCCGGTGTCGACGAGGAAGTCGACGGCATGGCCGTTGAGCCGGCCCGGCCAGTGGTAGTGGCCGTCGGGACCGCGCCGGATCTCGACGATGCCCTCGGCGCTCGTCGTGAACGCGGTCTTCAGCGCTTCGTGCTCGCGCCACTGCCAGCCGACGAACACGAGCGCGCCGAGGAGGAGCCAGACCGTCGCGAACTTGAGCGACTGCGGCAGCTCGGCCGTCATCGCTTGGCCGGGAGCGCGGCGACCTTCTGCTCGATCGCACCGAAGATCGATGCGCCGGCCGCGTCCTTCATCTCGATGCGGATGCTGTCGCCGAAGCGCATGAACGGCGTCTTCGCCGCGCCGCTCTCGATCGTCTCGATCGCGCGCTTCTCGGCGATGCACGAGTAGCCGCGCGACCAGTCCTTGTTGCTCACCGTGCCGCTGCCGACGATCGAGCCGGCGCGTGCGTTCCTCGTCTTGCACAGGTGCGCGATCAGCTGGCCGAAGTGGAACGTCATCTCCTCGCCGGCGCTGCAGTTGCCGACGCGCTCGCCGTTCCAGGTGCTCTCGAGGTCGAGGTGGACGCGGCCGCCGCGCCACGCGTCGCCGAGCTCGTCGGGCGTGACGGCGACCGGGCTGAACGCGGTCGCGGGCTTTCCCTGGACGAAACCGAACCCCTTCGCGAGCTCGGCCGGGATGAGATTGCGCAGGCTCACGTCGTTGGCGAGCAGGACGAGCCGCACGCTCTCGATCGCGGCATCGGCGCCGATGCCCATCGCGACATCGCCGGTGACGACGGCGACCTCGGACTCGAAGTCGATCCCCCAGTCCTCGCTCGCGGCGACGATGTCGTCGCGCGGCCCGAGGAAGTCGTCGCTGCCGCCCTGGTACATCAGCGGATCGGTCCAGAAGCTCGCCGGCATCTCGGCGTTGCGCGCGCGGCGGACGAGCTCGACGTGGTTGACGAAGGCCGAGCCGTCGGCCCACTGGTATGCGCGCGGCAGCGGCGCCATGCAGCGCTCCGGCTCGAACGCGAACGCGCTCTTCGCCTTGCCGTCGTTCAGCCGCGCGGCGAGATCCTCGAGTTGCGGCGAGAGGAAGTTCCAGTCGTCGAGGACCTGCTGCAGCCGGCTCGCGATGCCGCTGGCATAGTGGGCGCTCGCGAGGTTGCGCGAGACGACGACGAGCTGGCCGTCGCGCGACCCGTCCTTGTAGGTGGCGAGCTTCATTCGTTCGAAGGTCCGACGTTCGTGGTGAGAGCAGGGCGATTGTCGATGCTGGATCCGGGCGCTGCGCACGCTGGCTCGCCGCGCTCCGAGCCCGGCCGCGGAGCGCGGCGCCGACGACTGCGCGCGCTCGGTGGCTGCGTCGCGCTCGCGGTCGTCCTTCACCTCGCGCTCCTCGACTCCGTCGCCGGCTGGACGGCGCACATGTCCGATCCGTCGCCGCCGACGCTCTCGGTGCGAACGATCGCGGCCGAACCTGCGATCGCCGCCCAACCCGCGGAGTTGGGGCGCGTTGCGTCGGAGACGTCGACGCCGGTCGACCCTTCGCCGGCCCCGGCGCAAGCGGCGCCGCCGCCGCGCCGGCCGCTCGCCGCTGCCCGCGCGTCGACGGTGAAACGCAACCTCGCTCGACCCGCCGACGCAGTCGAGCAAGTTAGCGCGAGCTCTCCTGACAATGACGTCGTTGTGTCGAGCGCGCCGGCCCTGATCCCGGCCGTCGAGTCGGCCGCTCGCGACACGGCCGCTGCCGCCACCGTCGTCGCGGACGTCGAGGGCCACCCCGGCGAGCCCGACACGCGACCGGGCACGAGCGCAGCGGCGGCGATCCCGGGCGGCGGCGACCGCCCGCCGCCGGTCTACCCGACGCGCCTGCCGCAGGCGGCGACGCTGCACTACCAGGTCCGCCGCGGCTTCCTTCACGGCGACGGCGAGATCCGCTGGCGTCCGGCCGGCAATGGCTACCACCTCGTCCTCGAGGCGAGCATCGCCGGCCTGACGCTCCTCGTGCAGACGAGCGAGGGCACCATCGACCGGCACGGCCTGGCGCCGGTGCGCTTTCTCGACCAGCGCGCGCGGCGCGCCGCGCAGGCGGCCAACTTCGTGCGCGAGAGCGGCCGCATCACGTTCTCCGGCACGGCGGTCGAGTTTGCGCTGCTGGCCGGAGTCCAGGACCGGCTGAGCTGGATGATCCAGCTCGCCGGCATCGTCGCCGCCGATCCTGCGTTGCTGCACGACGGCGCGCGGATCACGATGGCGGTCGTCGGGGCGCGCGGCGATGCCGACGTCTGGAGCCTGCGTTACGTCGGCGAGGAGGCCGTCGAGACCCCGAGCGGCAGCGTCAACGCGGTCAAGCTCTTCCGCGAGGGCCACAGCGCGAACGACACCACGGCCGAGGTCTGGCTCGATCCAGCGCGCTCGTACCTGCCGGTGCGGGCGACGCTGCGCAACAGCTCCGGAACTCCCGAATACGACCTTCTGCTCGGCCGCATCGACCCGTAGGACGCGACCCCGAGTCGCTTCGGCGGCGTCGGCGCGCGGGCTCGAACCGGCGTTCTAGGCGCATGGGTTGCCGCAGCTCGCTTGCAATCCGGACTCCGGACCGCAGGTACACCGTCATGCACATGCTCTACAACTCGGACAGCTTCACGGTCGTTCTCTTCGAGATTCCGACCACCGAAGCCGGCTCCGGCGCGGGGGAGACGACGAGCCGCGGCGCCTTCGAGATCGTCGACAAGCTCGCGCAGAAGGACATCTTCATCGACGGCTCGATGGCCGACCAGTTCCAGGCCGGTGTCGAGGCGCTGATGGAAGACGAGCCGAGCGAGGAAGAGCTCGACGAGTACATCGGCCGCTTCGCCTCGCTGATGCCGCAGCCGCTCGTCCTCCACTGATCGGCTGGCGCGCGGCGGCGCCAACTTCTGCCGTCGCCGGCGCGCTCCGCCGCCCGTCGGCGCGACACCGCCTCAAGTCCCGCTCCCCGGCGTCGATACCGGATGGTCGCCAGCCCATCGATGGCGGCATCGATGGCCCATGTCCCCGGAGCAGGCGATTCCTCCCGAAACGCAGTCGTTCGTCTCGACGCTGCTGATGCTCGCCCTCGCGCTCGGCGTCAGCACGCTGGCGGCGTACGTCGCGTTCGACCTCGCGCGGCGCGTCCGCGTCCT
>JASLGD010000015.1 GCA_030150305.1 Caldimonas sp.
GGTGGCCGCCCCCTACGGGGCGGACGGGAGGCCGCTGGGGACGGTGGGCGTGATCGGCCCCTCGCGCATGAACTATTCGCGCGTCATCCCGCTGGTCGATTTCACGGCGGAGATGATCGGCGAAGCGCTGGGAAAGAGCTAAGAGAGATAGAGAGAGAGCGGGACAATCACATGGACGACACGAACACGAATCAGAACGGGGACGGGACGGCGGCGCCGGAGCTGCCGCCGGAGAGCGCGGACGAGCGGCTGGCGTCGCTGGCCGCGGAACGCGACGAGATCAAGGACCGCATGCTGCGCATCGCCGCCGACTTCGAGAACTGGAAGAAGCGGTCGCGCAAGGAGCAGACCGACGGCGAGGCGCGCGCGCGCGAGTCGGTGCTCAAGGACATGCTCGAAGTCGTCGACAACCTCGAGCGCGCCACCTCGGCTTACGTCGAGAACGGCAGCGTCGACGGCGCGTCGGTGCTGAAGGGCGTGAACCTGGTGCTGCGCCTGTTCCAGAGCAAGCTCGAGCGTTACAGCGTCAAGCCATTCGAATCCAAGGGCCAGCCGTTCGACCCGCGCGTGCACGAGGCGATCTCGCAGGTGCCGACGGCCGACGTCCCGCCCGGCTCGGTCGCGAACGAGATGCAGAAGGGCTATCGCATCGGCGACAAGCTGCTTCGTCCGGCCATCGTGGCGGTGGCGACCGCGCCGGCCGGCACGAAGCCGCAAAAGGCCCAGGAGCCCGAAGAGCAAGGGTAGTTCCTCTGCCTCGCGATTATTACGAGACCCTCGAGGTCAGCCGCGACTCGTCGGGCGCCGAGATCAAGGCCGCGTACCGCCGGCTTGCGCTCAAGTGGCACCCGGACCGCAACCCCGACGACAAGGCGGCGGAGGATCGGTTCAAGGAGCTGTCGTCGGCGTATGCGGTGCTGTCCGACGAGGAGCAGCGGCAGCGCTACGACAACTACGGGGTCGTCGACGGCGCGACGGCGTTCGCCGGCGCTGACATCGCCAAGGCGGCGGAGTTCTTCGATGCGATCTTCGGCGACCTGTTCGGGCTCGCCAGGCGGCGCGCCACCGCCGGCCGCGACCTGCGCTATACGCTGGAGGTCGACTTCGCCGAGGCGGCGCTCGGCTGCGAGAAGGTCATCTCGTTCGAGCGCGCCGAGGATTGCACCGCCTGCCGCGGCACAGGCGCCGAGGGCGCGACCTCCGGGCTGATGACGTGCACGCGCTGCAACGGCGAGGGCTTCATCCGCAAGCGCACCGGCTTTTTGACCGGGCGCCGCGAGTGCCTGGGCTGCGGCGGCACCGGCGAGATCCCGCGCGTGCGCTGCCGCGTCTGCGAAGGCGCGGGCCTGGTCGACAAGCAGCGCGAGTATCGCGTGCGCATCCCGGCCGGCTCGACCGCCGGCACCACCCAGCGCATCGCGCGTGAGGGCTCGCCCGGCCGGCGCGGCGGCGCGGCCGGCGACCTGCACGTGATCGTGCGCGTGCGGCCGCACCCGATCTTCGGGCGCGAGGGTGACGTCATGACCTGCGACGTGGCGATCTCGGCGATCGAGGCGGCGCTGGGCACGGACCTGGACGTGCCGCTGCTCGACGGCGACGTGCGCATGAAGATCCCGCCCGGCACCCAGTCGGGTTCGGTGTTTCGGTTGCGCGGCCGTGGTTTTCCGCCGGCGCCAGGGCTGCCGCGCGGCGACGCGCACGTGCGCATCGCGGTCGAAACGCCGGTCAACGTGCCGGGCGACGCGCGCGCGCTGCTGGAGACGCTCGACGGCATGCTCGGCGACGAGGCGCTGCCGCGACGCCGCGCCTACCGCGAAGCGGCGCGCGCCGCCACGACGCCGGCGTCCGGAGCGGCCGCGGCGACGGCGCACGAGGCGACCAAAGCGGCGACGACGTCCAGCGGTTCCGGAGAGACTTCGTGACAGAAGAAGCCGAGCCCATCCAGCGGCCGCAGCGGTTGTTCCTGCACGTCGCGCTCTTCCTGGCGACGTTCCTGACCACGACCGCCGCCGGCGCGATGTATGTGCACGGCGAAGAGCGCATGGTCCCGATCGCCGACGGCCTGACGTACTCGGTGCCGCTGCTGCTGATCCTGGTTTGCCACGAGCTCGGCCACTACTTCACGGCGCGCGCCCACGGCGTCGACGCCTCGCTGCCGTACTTCATTCCGCTGCCGCCCTGGATCAGTTTCCTGGGAACGATGGGAGCGGTGATCGGGATGCGCGACGCGACGACGGACCGCAAGAAGTTGATCGACATCGGCGCCGCGGGTCCGCTGGCCGGCCTGATCGTCGCCATTCCGGTGCTGATCTACGGGCTGGCGCTGTCATCGGTTCGTGTCGTCGTCAAAGATGGCTACCAGGAGGGGAACTCGATCCTCTACGCGGTGCTGAAACACGCGATCAAGGGTGAGTGGCTGCCGCAAGGTCATCGCGACGTCGCCATGCACCCGACCGCGTGGGCCGGCTGGGCCGGCTTGCTGGTCACGATGATCAACCTGCTGCCGGTCGGCCAGCTCGACGGCGGCCACATCGCCACCGCTTACTTCGGCAACCGCTACAACCGATTCGCGCGCGCCCTGCACCGCGCGCTGCCGCTGAT
>JASLGD010000627.1 GCA_030150305.1 Caldimonas sp.
TCGTCAAGCTATACGACGCCCTGCTCGAGACGCAGCCGACGTTCTGAGCTCGCGGTCCTGAGGATCGCGTCTTTGCACACGGGATCGGGACGACAGGGCGCCCTGTTTTGCTCCATGTCCCCCGGGCCGGCCGTTCAGGCCAGGCCCGGGGGACATGGAGCAAACCAGGGCGCCCTGTCGTCCCGATCCCGTGTGCAAAGACGCGAGCCCGTGTGCAAAGACGCGAGCCCGTGTGCAAAGACGCGATCCTCAGGACCGCGAGCTCAGAACGTCGGCTGCGTCTCGAGCAGGGCGTCGTAGAGCTTGACGAAGCCCGAGTCGGGCTTGCCGTCGCCGCCGGCGAGCTTGCCGCGGACGACGTCGGGCAGCGTCGCGAACGCCGCATCGGCGTCGCTCTGCGCGACGACCGCGGCGGCGATCGCGAGCGCGCTGCGCAGCGCGAGGTCGAGCGGCGCGTCGTCGGGCGCGAGCGGCTGCGCGCACTTGCGGATCGTGTCGGCGACCGACTGCGGGAAGCCGATCGTCTCGATCCAGAGCGCGCCGACGGTCGGATGGTCGATGCCGAACGACTCCGACTCGATCGCCGCGAGCTCGGCGCCGCGCACGCTCGCGTAGCCGGCGAACATGAACTTGGCGATGTCGGGATAGGTCTGGCAGAGGATCAGGTGGCCGGTCGCGTGCAGCAGCCCGCAGATGTACGCCGCTTCCGGATCGGCGCCCAGACGCGGCGCGAGCTTGTTCGCCGCCGTCGCGGCGAGCAGCGCGTCGCGCCAGAAGCTCTTGAGGTCGATCCCCGGGATCTCGGCGAACGACGACGAGACGCCGCTCGCGACGATCAGGCGGTTGAGCGCCTGGATCCCGATCAGCGCGATCGCGGCGTCGATCGACGCCATCGAGCGCTGGCCGCCGAAGAACGACGAGTTCGCGAGGCGCAGCACCTTGGCGCTCAGCACCGGGTCCTGCGCGAGCGTCTCGCCGATCTTGCGCGTGTCGGCCGTCAGGTCGCGCAGCGCGACCATGAGCTTCTGGACGACGGCGGGGATCGTCGGCAGCTCGACCTTGCCGGCGGCGATGTCGTTGATGAAATTGGGCGCCTGGACGCGCGGCTTCGCGTGGACCTCGGCCTTGGGCTTGGGCGGCTCGAGCGTGAACGCCGGGACGGATGTGGCGGAGCGGTCGTGGGTGGTCGGCGTCATCTGCGGCGGGCGCGGCGGGCACGCAAGTGTTGCCCAGCCGTTCGTCGACTGCGCGCCGATCCGATGCGGATTCGCGGCTTTGTTCGCGGTTCGGGCCGCTGGGCCGGCCGCGGACGCACGCCGGCGGGCGACGGCGCGACGGTCGAGCGCGCTCCCAGGCTCGGCCGCCCGGCGAAGCTCAGGACGCCTTCGCCGCCGCGGCCGCCTCGGCGAGACGCTTCTTCTCGCGCAGCGCGGCGAGCTCGGCCTCTTCGCGCTTGCGCCGCGCCTCGTGGTCGTCCTCGAGCGGCGCCGCCTCGGTGATCGGGTTGAGCGCGAGGCCGCCGAAGTCGGTCGCCTTCGGCTCGCCGCGCTTGCTCTTCAGCTTGATGTTGAGGCGCAGCTCGTTGGTCGAGTCGGCGTTGCGCAGCGCCTCGTCGAAGCTGATCAGGCCGGCGTCGTAGAGGTCGAACAGCGCCGCATCGAACGTGCACATGCCGAGCTCGCGCGAACGCGCCATGATCGTCTTGATCTCGTGGAACTCTCCGTTGAAGATCTTCTCGGCGAGGGTCGGCGTGTTGAGCAGGATCTCGATTGCCGCCGCGCGGCCCTGGCCGTCCTCGCGGCGCACCAGCCGCTGCGAGACGATCGCGCGCAGGTTCGCCGAGAGGTCCATCAGCAATTGCTTGCGGCGCTCCTCGGAGAAGAAGTTGATGATCCGCTCGATCGTCTGGCTCGCGCTGTTGGCGTGCAGCGTGCCGAGGCAGAGGTGGCCGGTCTCGGCGAACGCGATCGCGTGCTCCATCGTCTCGGCGTCGCGGATCTCGCCGATCAGGATGACGTCGGGCGCCTGGCGCAGCGTGTTCTTCAGCGCGTGGTGCCACGAATGCGTGTCGATGCCGACCTCGCGGTGCGTGATCAGCGACATCTGCGACGGATGGACGTACTCGACCGGATCCTCGACGGTGATGATGTGACCCGGCGAGGTGCGGTTGCGGTGGTCGATCATCGCCGCGAGCGTCGTCGACTTGCCCGAGCCGGTCGCGCCGACGACGAGGACGAGCCCCCGCTTGGTCATCACGACGTCCTTGAGGATCGGCGGCAGCTTCAGCTTCTCGAAGCTCGGGATCTCGCTCGCGATCGTGCGGATCACCATGCCGGTGCAGCGCTGCTGGACGAAGACGTTGACGCGAAAGCGCGAGATCCCGGGGATCGAGATCGCGAAGTTGCACTCCATCTCCTTGGCGAACTCGGCGCGCTGCGACTCGTTCATCAGCGAGTTCGCGAGGATGCGCGTCACCTCGGCGTTGAGCTTTTGCTGCGTCAGCGGCTTCATCGCGCCCTGCGACTTCATGCTCGGCGGGAACTCGGCCGAGATGAAGAGATCCGAACCTCCGGCCTGGCTCATGGTCGCCAACAGCTTGTGCATGTAGGCGCGGGCTTGCTCTTCGGTGAACGCTGCAGCAGACATGGTGCTCCGGTGACAAAGAGAAGGCGTCGGTCCGGACTGCGAACGCGACGCCGAATGAATGCGAGCGCGCAGCTTGACAGAACGCCTGCCGTCGCGGCGAGGCGTGACTGGCAAAAAACCACGGCGGCCGCGTTCAGCCGCTGGACTGTCGCGCGCGCGCTGCGCGCACCGCACGAGGGCGATCGAGCCGCGTCGCGCGCCGCCGCTCAGCCGCTCGACCCGGCGTGGTGGGGCTTGCGCGCGAGCGCGCGCTCGATGCGCCGGTCGGGAACGAGCCACATCAGCGCGACGGCGACGTAGATCGCCTGCGCGAGCCACGGCGCGAAGAACGCGGCACCGATCGCGGCGAGGTAGAGCACCGGCGACGCGCGGCCTTTCCAGTCGGCGCCGACCGCCGACTTCAGGAACGACGACGGGCCGTCGGCGACGATGATCGTGTGCTGGAGCACGGAGTACGAGAGCGCCGCCATCAGCAGCACGACGCCGTAGACCGCGGTCGGAATCGCCGCGAAGTGGTTCTCGCCCATCCACGCGGTCGCGAACGGAAAGAGCGAGAGCCAGAACAGGAGCAGCAGGTTCGCCCACAGCGCCGCGCCCGAGACGTGCGCCGCGGCGCGCAGCATGTGGTGGTGGTTGTTCCAGTAGATGCCGACGTAGACGAAGCTGAGCACGTAGCTCAGGAACGTCGGCACGAGCGGCAGCAGCGCGTCGATGCCCTCGCCGTGCGGCGCCTTCAGCTCGAGGACGAGGATCGTGATGTTGACGGCGATGACGCCGTCGCTGAACGCCTCGAGCCGGTTCTTCTCCACGACGCCTCCTCCTGGATGCGCGGATTGTGCTTCGCGCCGCCGACGCGGCGCGGCGCGCCTCAGGTGCCGCAGAACGTGCGGTAGCGCGCCGTCACTTCGGCGGGCGCCGGCTCGGCGTACGGCGCGAGCTCGGCAGCGTCGTCGTACGGACGGCGCACCGCGTCGAGCAGCCGCTCGAACGGCGCCAGGTCGCGGTCGCTCGCCGATGCGGCGGCGAGCGCTTCTTCGACGCGATGGTTGCGCGCAATGATCCGCGGGCTCGCGCGGCGCATCCGTTGCGCGCGCGCGGCGACGCCGACGCGATCGGCGAC
>JASLGD010000271.1 GCA_030150305.1 Caldimonas sp.
AGAAGGCGTACGACCTTCTGATCCAGAGCGAGTCGGGGTTCGTCTCGACCCCCGGCACGCCCGACGAGCCGGCGAAGGCGGGCTGCTCGATCGCCGACATCGCCGCCGGCATGCACGCGTACAGCGGCATCCTCGCCGCGCTGCTCGAGCGCGGCCGCACCGGCCGCGGGCGGCGGATCGACATCTCGATGCTCGAGAGCATGGTCGAGTGGATGAGCTATCCGCTCTACTACGCATTCGACGGCGCCGAGCCGCCGCAACGCACCGGCGCCGCGCACGCGACGATCTATCCGTACGGGCCGTTCCCCGCCGGCGACGGCCGCGTCGTCATGCTCGGCCTGCAGAACGAGCGCGAGTGGCAGGTCTTCTGCACGCGCGTCCTCGAGCGGCCCGAGCTCGCGAGCGATCCGCGCTTCGCGTCGAACGCGGCGCGCACGGTGGCGCGCGCGGCGCTGCGCGCGATCATCGTCGAGACGTTCGGCGGCCTCACCGCCGAGCAGGTCGTCACCAGGCTCGACGAGGCGCAGATCGCGAACGCGCGCGTCAACACGATGGCCGAGGTGTGGGCGCATCCGCAGCTGCAGGCGCGGGCGCGCTGGAGCGAGGTGCAGACGCCGTCGGGCCCGGTGCCGGCGCTCGTTCCGCCGGGCGCGCGCGACGCCGCCGACGTCCGCATGGACGCGGTGCCCGCGCTCGGCGCGCACACCGACGCGCTGCTCGCCGAGATCGGCTTCGACGCGGCGACGATCGCCCGGTTGCACCGCGAGGGCGCGGTCTGAGCGGCGCAGGCACGCAGGGAGCACACGCTGGCCGAACGATCGCCCGCAACCGAGCTCGCCGCGTTCGCAGCGTCGCTCGACGTCGACGCGATTCCCGTCGCCGTGCTCGAGCGTGCCGAGGACCTGATGATCGACTGGCTCGGCTCGGCGCTCGCCGGCAAGGGCGCGCGACCGGTCGAAACGATCGCGCGCTTCGCCGAGCGGATGGGGCCGGGCGACGGCCCGAGCGAGGTGCTCGTGCATCGGCGCGGCTCGAGCCCGCTCGTCGCCGCGATGGCCAACGCCGCGGCATCGCACGTCGCCGAGCAGGACGACCTGCACAACAGCTCGGTACTGCATCCGGCGACGGTGGTGTTCCCGCCGGCGCTCGCCGTCGCGCAGGCGATCGGCGCGAGCGGCGCCGAGCTGCTCGCAGCGGCCGTCGCCGGCTACGAAGTCGGCGTTCGCGTCGGCGAGTTCCTCGGCCGCTCGCACTACCGCATCTTCCACACGACGGCGACCGCGGGGACGCTCGCCGCCGCTGCCGCCGTCGGCCGCCTGCTTCGCCTCGACAGCGATCGCATGGCCCACGCCTTCGGCTCGGCGGGAACGCAGGCCGCGGGACTGTGGGAGTTCCTGCGCGAGGCGGCGGATTCGAAGCAGCTGCACACCGCGCACGCAGCATCGGCAGGGTTGACCTCGGCGTACCTCGCGGCCGACGGCTTCACCGGCGCGCACCGCATCTTCGAAGGCGCGCAGGGCATGGCGGCGGCGTTCTCGCGCGACGCCGATCCGGCGCGGCTCGTCGACCGGCTCGGCACGCGCTGGGCGCTCGCGGAGACGTCGTTCAAGTTCCACGCCTCGTGCCGGCACACGCATCCCGCCGCCGACGCGCTGCTCGACGCGATGCGCTTCAACGGCCTCGCCGCCGCCGACATCGAGAGCGTCACCGCGCACGTCCACCAGGGCGCGATCGACGTCCTCGGCCCGGTCGTCGACCCGCAGACGGTGCACCAGTCGAAGTTCTCGATGGGCACCGTGCTCGGCCTCGTCGCGACCCGCGGCAGCGCCAGCCTCGGCGACTTCGACGCGCACTGGCGCGACCGCGACGTCGTCGCGTTCCGCGAGCGCGTGCGCATGGTGCTCGACGGCGACGTCGACGCCGCCTATCCGGCGCGCTGGATCGGCAAGGTGACGGTGCGAACGCGCGACGGCCGAACGTTCGCCGCGCGCGTCGACGAGCCGAAGGGCGACCCCGGCAATCCGCTCGACCGCGGCGAGATCGAGGCCAAGGCCGAGCGCCTCGCCGCGTACCGCGACGGTGCGAGCGCCGCCGAGGTCCGGCGCGCGATCGCGCGCATCCGCGCGTTGCGCGGGACCGCGAACGTCGGCTCGCTGCTGTCGTGACTCGCGTCGCCGGACGACGGCGCCTGCGCTGCGATCCGCGACGACGACGAG
This sequence comes from Caldimonas sp., assembly GCA_030150305.1. Lineage (GTDB taxonomy): Bacteria > Pseudomonadota > Gammaproteobacteria > Burkholderiales > Burkholderiaceae_C > Schlegelella_A. The sequence goes on from JASLGD010000271.1 coordinate 2,217, forward strand.
CTCGAGCGGAGGCGCGGCGCACGCCGCGCCGCAGCGCTCAGAGCTTGGCCGGGTCGAAGCCGGTTTCCTTGTAGACCGCCTGCAGGATCTCCGAGCCGACGCGAGGCTCCATCTCCTTGTGCACCTTGATGAGGGCGCGCTTCCACGGCAGCTTCTGCGCCGCAGTGAGCGCAAGGACGTCGGTCTTTCCGGTCGCCTTCACCTTGGCGAGCGCGTCGTCGTTGTCCTTCTTGGCCTGCTCGTTGGTGAACTTCGTCGCTTCGTTCATCGCCTGCGTCAGCTGCGCGCGGAGGTCGCCCGGCAGGCCGTCCCAGAACTTCTTGTTGACGACCACCGCGTAGCCGACGAAGCCGTGGTCGGTGATGGTGACGAACTTCTGCACCTCGTTCATCTTCTGCGTGTAGAGGTTCGAGTGCGGGTTCTCGGTGCCGTCGACGACCCCGGTCTGCAGCGCCTGGTAGACCTCGGAGAACGCCATCACCTGCGGGATCGCACCGAGCGCGCGCATTTGCGCTTCGAGCACCTTCGAGCTCTGGATGCGCATCTTGAGGCCCTTGAGGTCCTCGGGCACGACCATCTTGCGGTTCGACGAGAACGACTTGAAGCCGTTGTCCCAGAACGCGAGCCCGGTGATCCCCTTGGCCTCGAGCTTGGCGAGCAAGCCCTTGCCGACCGGGCCCTGCTGGACCTTGTGCAGCTCGTCGAAGTTGTCGAACAGATACGGGAAGTCGAAGACCTCGAA
>JASLGD010000277.1 GCA_030150305.1 Caldimonas sp.
CCGCAAAGCGAGCTCGCTGCGGCGCCGCGCGCAGGTGCCGGTGGAGCGCCGCTCGCGCCGCTGCTCGCCGCGATCGCGAGCGACCCGGCGCGCTGGTCGCGCGCGACTTCGGCCGGAGGCGCGGTCGCGCTCGAGGCGGGCTGGCGCGACTGGCTGGCGCAGCTCGACGCCGCTGCGCGGGGCCGCTGGCAACCGATCGACGTCGCCGACGAACGCGAGCGCGACGGCGCAGCGACGCTGCGCCTCCTGGACGGCGGCCGTACCACGGCGGTCGTGCGCCTCGACGGCACGACCGTGCGCGTCGAAGCGATCGACCTGGGCGAGCGCTGGCAGGCGACGCTGCCGTCCGCCGCGGCCGAGCGGCTGCGCGCCGCCGCCGAGCGGCTGGGCCGCTGACGGCCAAGCCTTGCCGGCACGGCGGTTCGCCGTGACCACCGGCTCGCGTCGACCGATGGCCGGTGGCTATCATGGTCGGTTCGCCTGTCGTCGCCGATGTCTTCGTCTCCGGTCCCGATCCGCCGCCCGCGCGCCAAAAGCGCAGCCCCCGACCCCGCGCTCGGCAGCGGCTTTCTCCGCGTGCGCGGCGCGCGCACGCACAACCTGAAGAACATCGACCTCGACATCCCGCGGAACCGGCTCGTCGTCATCACCGGCCTCTCGGGATCGGGCAAGTCGAGCCTCGCGTTCGACACCCTCTACGCCGAAGGGCAGCGCCGCTACGTCGAGAGCCTGTCGGCGTACGCGCGGCAGTTCCTGCAGTTGATGGACAAGCCCGACGTCGACGTCATCGAGGGGCTCTCGCCGGCGATCTCGATCGAGCAGAAGGCGACGTCGCACAACCCGCGCTCGACGGTCGGCACGGTGACGGAGATCCACGACTACCTGCGGCTGCTGTTCGCGCGCGCGGGGACGCCGTACTGCCCGAACCACGGCCTCGCGCTGCAGGCGCAGAGCGTCAGCCAGATGGTCGACGCGACGCTCTCGCTGCCGGCCGAGACGCGGCTGATGGTGCTCGCGCCGGTCGTGCGCGACCGCAAGGGCGAGTTCGCCGAGCTGTTCGAGCAGATGCAGGCGCAGGGCTTCGTGCGCTTCCGCGTCGACGGCAAGACCGTCGAGGCGACCGACGTGCCGAAGCTGAAGAAGGCCGAGAAGCACGACATCGACGTCGTCATCGACCGCGTCAAGGTGCAGCCCGCGGGCGACGCCAGCGCCGGAGCGCCGCTGCGCCAGCGCCTCGCCGAGAGCTTCGAGGCGGCCTTGCGGATCGCCGACGGCCGCGCCCTCGCCGTCGAGATGGACGCCGGCACCGAGCACCTCTATTCGTCGAAGTTCGCGTGCCCGCTCTGCGACTATTCACTCCCCGAGCTCGAGCCGCGATTGTTCTCGTTCAACTCGCCGGTCGGCGCTTGCCCGACCTGCGACGGCCTCGGCGTGACGACGGTGTTCGACCCCGAGCGCGTCGTCGCGTTTCCGTCGCTCGGCGTCGCCAACGGCGCGATCAAGGGGTGGGACCGGCGCAACCCCTACACGTTCTCGCTCCTCGAAAGCGTCGCGGCGCACTACGGCTTCGACCTCGACACGCCGTTCGACGAGCTGCCCGAGTCGGCGCGCGAGGTGCTGCTGCGCGGCTCGGGGGCGACCGAGATCGAGTTCGTCTACGAAGCGAGCGGTGCGCGCGGCAAGCAGAAGAGCGTCAAGCGCCGCCATCCCTTCGAAGGCATCCTGCCCAACCTCGCGCGGCGGCTGCGCGAGACCGATTCGGCCGCGGTGCGCGAGGAGCTGATGCGCCTGCAGAGCGCCAAGCCGTGCCCGGTCTGCCACGGCACGCGGCTGCGCACCGAGGCACGCAACGTCTTTCTCGTCGACGTCGACAACGGCAGCAAGGAGCCGATCTTTCGCGTCGAGCACTTCACGCTGCGCGAGGCGCTGGCGTGGTTCGAGCACCTCGCGCTCGCCGGCGCGAAAGCCGAGATCGCGGCCAAGGTGATCCGCGAGATCGTCGCCCGACTGCGCTTCCTCAACGACGTCGGCCTCAGCTACCTGAGCCTCGACCGCAGCGCCGAGACGCTCTCGGGCGGCGAGGCGCAGCGGATCCGCCTCGCGTCGCAGATCGGCTCGGGCCTCACCGGCGTGATGTACGTGCTCGACGAGCCGTCGATCGGGCTGCACCAGCGCGACAACGAGCGGCTGATCGGCACCCTGTTCCACCTGCGCGACATCGGCAACAGCGTCATCGTCGTCGAGCACGACGAGGAGGCGATCCGCGCCGCCGACCACGTCATCGACATGGGCCCCGGTGCCGGCGTGCACGGCGGCCGCGTGATGGCCGAAGGCACTCCCGACGACGTCGCCGCTTCGCCCGAATCGCTCACCGGCCGCTATCTCGCGCGCGCCCTGCGCATCCCGGTGCCCGCGCGGCGACCGCGGCCCGCCGACGACGCGTGGCTGCGCATCACCGGCGCGCGCGGCCACAACCTGAAGGGCGTCGACCTCGCGATCCCGGTCGGCCTCTTCACCTGCGTGACCGGCGTCTCGGGGTCGGGCAAGTCGACGCTCGTCAACGACACGCTGTACGCGGCCGTCGCGCGCCACCTCTACAACAGCCATGCCGAGCCCGAGCCGCACGATGCGATCGTCGGCCTCGACGCGTTCGACAAGGTGATCAGCGTCGACCAGTCGCCGATCGGGCGGACGCCGCGCTCGAACCCGGCGACGTACACGGGCCTCTTCACGCCGATCCGCGAGCTCTTCGCCGAGGTGCCCGCGGCGCGCGAGCGCGGTTACGGCCCGGGCCGCTTCTCGTTCAACGTGCCCGGCGGCCGCTGCGAGGCGTGCCAGGGCGACGGCGTGCTCAAGGTCGAGATGCACTTCCTGCCCGACGTCTACGTGCCGTGCGACGTCTGCCACGGCCGCCGCTACAACCGCGAGACGCTCGAGATCCTCTACAAGGGCAAGAACATCACCGAGGTGCTCGAGCTGACCGTCGAGGACGCGCACGCGTTCTTCAGCGCGGTGCCGGCGATCGCGCGCAAGCTGCAGACGCTGCTCGACGTCGGCCTCGGCTACATCCGCCTCGGCCAGAGCGCGACGACGCTCTCGGGCGGCGAAGCGCAGCGCGTCAAGCTCGCGCTCGAGCTCTCCAAGCGCGACACCGGGCGCACGCTCTACATCCTCGACGAGCCGACGACCGGGCTGCACTTCGCCGACATCGATCTCCTGCTCAAGGTGCTGCATTCGCTGCGCGACGCCGGCAACACCGTCGTCGTCATCGAGCACAACCTCGACGTCATCAAGACCGCCGACTGGATCGTCGACCTCGGGCCCGAAGGCGGCGCCGGCGGCGGCCGGATCGTCGCGACCGGCACGCCCGAGGACGTCGCCGCGACCGAGGCGAGCTTCACCGGCCGCTATCTGCGCCCACTGCTCGCTGCCTGAGCGCGTCCAAGCACTCGCGTCGCGAGCCCTCATGTCCTCCTGAGCGCAGCGAAGGATCTCGTCCTGCGCGCCGCTCGGTGCGCGCAGCCAGGATCTCGCCGGCGGCCGAGATTCTTCGCTTCGCTCAGAATGACGGCCGCGAGCAACCGGGAGCGGGCATGGCCCTCGTCGTCGATTACTACTTCTCGCCGCAGTCGCCGTGGACGTACCTCGGCCACGAACGCTTCGCCGAGATCGCGCGTGGCGCAGGCGCCGCGATCAACGTCCTGCCGGTCGACCTCGGCCGCGTCTTTCCGGTCTCCGGCGGCCTGCCGCTCGCCAAGCGTGCGCCGCAGCGGCAGGCGTACCGCCTGCTCGAGCTGCAGCGCTGGAGCGAGCACCTCGGCCAGCCGATCCACCTCCAGCCGCGCTACTTTCCGGTCGCGAGCGACGACGCCGCCAAGCTGATCGTCGCCGTCGACATGCACGACGGCAGCGAAGCCGCGATGCGGATCGCCGGCGCCGTCCTGCGCGGCGTCTGGGTCGACGAGAAGAACATCGCCGATCCGGCGACGCTGCAGGCGATGCTGCAGACGTGCGCGCTGCCGTCGCGGCGCCTCGAAGACTCGCAGTCGCAGGCCGTGCACGAGCGCTACGAGGCGGACTCGCAGCGTGCGATCGACAACGGCGTGTTCGGCGCGCCGACGTACGTCGTTGCCGGCGAGCTCTTCTGGGGCCAGGACCGGCTCGACTTCCTCGAGCGACGGCTGCGCGCGGGCTGAGCGCGCCGTCGACGCGCGGAGTCACATGCCGTAGCGCGCCTTCGCGTCCTTGACGCAGGCGCTCTTCGCGTCGCCGTTCAGCGCGTCGCACTTCTCGGCGGCGACCTTGTACTCGGCCTCGCGCTTGTCCTTGGCGGCGTCCTGACGAGCCTCGATCGTCTTCCGGTTCGCCTTGGCGTCCGCCTTCGCCTTGGTCAGCTCCGCCTTGGCGACCTTGATGCAGACGTCCTTGTCGTTGCCGCTGCGCTCGTTGCAGCGCTCCCTCGCGACCTTGTAGTTCGCCTCGGCGATCTCGTCGACGGCGTGGGCACGCGCTTTGGGCGTGCCCTGGTACGCCGCTTCGGCCTCTTCCTCGGTCCTGGTGCGCGCCGCCTTCGCCTCGGCGAGGCAGACGTCCCTGGCGTTGCCCTTCATCGAATCGCACCGCTTCGTCGCCGCCTCGTACGTCGACTTGGCCGACGCCTTGGCGTTCTCGTAGGCAGTCTTGTCGCCGGCGGCGTTCGCGCCGACGGCGCAGGCGAGGGCGCCGGCGCCGATGACGGCGGCACGGGCGAGGGCCGAAAGAAGAGGTCGCATGTCCATGCTCCCGCGGCTGATCGCGACGCAGTGTGGCGCCGCGCGTCGGCTCGATCGCTCGGCGGCCGCAGACCGTCGGGGTCGGACGGTTCCGGCTCTTGGCGTCGGCGGCATCCTACGAGCGAGTCGCGGACAAGAAAAAAGCCGGCGCACGCGCCGGCTTTCGGGTCCCGCCGCGACGGCGGCGACCATCAGCTCAGGTGGTTGTTGATGAGCTTGGTCATCTCGAACATGGACACCTGGCCCTTCTTGAAGATCTCGCGCAGCTTGGCGTCGGCGTTGATCATGGTGCGCTTGGTCGCGTCCTGAAGGTTGTTCTTCTTGATGTACTCCCAGACCTTCTTCGTCACCTCGGTGCGGGGAACCGGACGCTCCCCGATGATCGCAGCGAGCGCGCCGCTCGGCGTCATCGCCTTCATGAACGCGGCGTTCGGCGTGCGCTTCTTGGCCGGCGCCTTCGGCTTGGCCTTCTTCGCAGGCGCCGCCTTCTTCGCCGCCTTCTTCGCGGGCGCTGCCTTCTTGGCTGCCTTCTTGACCGCCGGCTTCTTCGCTGCCGCCTTCTTCCCAGCTTTCTTCGCAGTTGCCATGTCGATTCTCTCCATCAAGTGATTGATTGATGTGCTCGGAGCGGGCGAGAGCCACATGGACTCTCAGTTCTCCAGGGTTCCGCGCGGAGCGAATCGTACTGCGACTACGAGGGAAGAAAAGAGTTTTTCACTCGTGGCGAACGCATTTCTTTCGAGGAGAGAGCCGCTTTGTCGCGGTCGCGCGTCAGTTCGCGTCGCATTCGCTGGCTTCGCGATGGTGCCGGCGAGCGTCGCGACGAGCGAATTTCGTGGTCGTCGAGGCTGCCGACAGCGCTCCGGCGACGTGCACGACGAGCGTGCGCGACGCGCGAATCCAGCACCCGGACACGAACTGAAACGGTCTCCGCGACGCTCTGCGGCAAGAACGATCCCATCGGTGCTTGGCTGGGCGAGGGCCCGCCGGTGGAGGCAACTCGCCAGCGGCCACGTATGCTTTCGGGCCATGAAGACCCTCGTCCGCTGGCTCCTGCTCGCCGCCGCGCTCCTCCTCGTGGCGCAGATCTACCCCGGCGTACAGGTCGCCGGCTTCGGCGCGGCGATGGTCGCGGCGCTCGTCATCGGCCTCTTGAACGCGCTCGTGCGGCCGATCCTCGTCCTGCTGACGTTGCCGGTGACGATCCTCACCCTCGGCCTCTTTCTCTTCGTCATCAACGCGTTGATGTTCTACTTCGCGGCCGCGGTGCTCGAGGGCTTTCACGTCGACGGCTTCGCCGCCGCGCTGATCGGCTCGGTGCTCTACAGCCTGTGCGGCCTGGTGGTCGACGCCGCGCTCGAGCGGCTGTTCGCGCGCTCCTGAGCGCTCAGCGCGGCGCGGCCGCGCTCCGCACGCCCGCGCCGCGCACCTCGAACGCGACCGCCTGCAGCGTCTCGCCCGACGCTGCGACGAGCTCGAGGCGATGCCGGCCCGGCCACGGCGCCCAGCGCAGCCGCTCGCCGCTGCCGATCGCGCGGCCGTCGAGCCGCCAGGTGCCACGCTCGCCCTCGAAGGTGATCCGCTGCGCCGCCGGCGGGATGTCGGGGTCGATCGCGAAGATGCTGCCGTCGCGCGGGCTGGCGATGCCGTAGCGCGCGCCGCGCGCGACCTCGGCGGTCGCGCGAACGCGGCTGCGCTCGCTGCCGGCGAGAAACAGCTCGTCGCGTTCGGGCTCGCGGCGATCGTCGAACGCGACGTGGCCAACGACGACTCCGGCGACGAGCGGCGGCGGCCTCGACGCGCTGCCCGCGTGCAGGTAGGCGGCGATCGCCTGCCAGACCGGCGCCGCGCCGCTCGTGCCGCTGACGTCGTGCATCGCTTCGCCGCCGGCGTTGCCGACCCAGACGCCGATCGTGTAGCGGTCGGTGAAGCCGATGCACCAGTTGTCGCGCATGTCCTTGCTCGTCCCGGTCTTCACCGCCGCGAAGCCGCGCGTCGCGAGCGGGCTCGCCCAGCCGAACGTGCGCACGCGCGCGTTGTCGTCGGCGAGGATGTCGGCGACGAGGAACGCGGCGCCGCCGTCGAGCACGCGCACCGGGGCCACGGCGGCGCCGCGCGCCGTCGCCGGCGGCGAGTGGCGGCCGCCGTTGGCGAGGGTGCGGTAGGCGTTGGTCAAGCCGAGCAGCGTGACGTCGGCGCTGCCGAGCGCGAGCGAGGCGCCGTACCAGCCGGCGCTCTGCGGCAACGCGAGGCCGAGCGCGTTCAGGCGCGCGAGGAGCGCGTCGTTGCCGACCATCGCGCCGACGCGCACCGCCGGCACGTTGAGGCTCGCGCCGAGCGCCGTCCGCGCACTGACGAAGCCGTGCCAGCTCTTGTCGTAGTTCTGCGGCAGGTAGAGCCCCGACGCGGTCGCGATCTGCGCCGGCGAGTCGTCGATCAGCGTCGCCGGCGTGATCAGGCGCTGCTCGAATGCGAGCGCGTAGACGAACGGCTTCAGCGTCGAGCCGGGCTGGCGGCGCGCGAGCACGCCGTCGACGGCCGCCGCGCCCGAGAGATCGCCGCTCGAGCCGACCCACGCGAGCACCTCGCCGCTGGCGTTGTCGAGGACGACGACCGCGCCGTCCTCGACGTTACGGCCGGGGAGCTCGGCGATGTGGCGACGCAGCGTCGCGACGGCGAAGCGCTGCAGGCGCGCGTCGAGCGGGCTCGCCTGCACGGTCGCGCCGCCAGGATCGAGCGCGAAGCGCGCGAAGTGCGGCGCGATCTGCTCGCCGAGCGGCATCGCGCCGCGCCGCGCGAGCGACGTTTCGGCAAGCGCGCGGACCCCGGCGCAGTCGAGCTTCTGCAGCGCCAGGATGCCGCAGGCGCGATCGCCGACTTCGCCCGGCTTCGCGTTCGGGCTGCGAACCAGCGCCGCGGCGATCGCCGCCTCGTGCGCATCGAGACCGCTCGGGCGCTTGCCGAACAGCGTCTGCGCGAGCGCGTCGATGCCGACGATCTCGCCGCGAAACGGCACCGCGTTCAGGTACGCCTCGAGGATCTCGGCCTTCTGCCACTGGCGCTCGAGGCGCGCCGCGGTCACCGCCTGGCCGAGCTTCTGGGCGACGCTGCGGCCGCCGTTCGGCCGCGCGAGGCCGTCGTCGACGAGACCGGCGAGCTGCATCGTCAGGGTCGACGCGCCGCGCGTTCGCGTGTTCCAGAGGTTGCCCCACGCGCTCGCCGCCGCCGCCTGCCAGTCGACGCCCGAGTGCTCCCAGAAGCGGCGGTCCTCGCTGAGCACGATCGCGGTGCGCAACGCCGGCGAGATGTCGGCGAGCGGCGTCCAGGCGAGGCGGCGCACCGACTTGTCGACGCGCACGGTCTGGATCGGCGTGCCGTTGCGATCGACGAGCGTGTAGTCGGACGGGCGGTGCGCCGCCTTGACCTCGGCGAACGTCGGCAGCGCGTGCGCTGCGCTGCACGCGAGCGCGCACGCGAGCGCCGCGAGCGCGCGCTTCACGGCGCGACCTCGACCGTCGCGTTCGGCGCCTCGCCGAACGTCTCGGGCGAATACATCGCCTCGACGCGCGTCGGCGGCATCGCGAAGCGGCCGGGGTTGTTGAGCCGGACCGTGTACTCGACGACGTGCTTGCCGCGCGGCAGAACCTCGAAGTAGCTGCGGTAGGCCTCGAAGCTGCGCTCCTCGAACGCCGCCCACGCCGTCCCGGAGCTGCGCTCGCCGCGCGTCGCGATCGCCGAGTCGCGGCCGAGGCCGCCGCCGAGGATCGTCGCGCCGCCCGGGATCGGATCGCTGACGACGACCCACGTCATGTCGCTTTGCGCATCGATCTCGAGCCGCACCTTGACGACGTCGCCGCGCGACCACTTCGTCGGATCCTTCTGCTCGACCGCGCTGACGCTGCGTGCGACGCGATAGCCGGCGCTCAGCGGCGCCTTCAACGGGATCGCGGCGAGGCTCTGCACGGTGAGCCAGGGCTTGCCGCTGCCTTCCTGCGCGACCTGCAGCGTCGCCGCACCGTCGGGCCAGGCGAGCTTGACCGCGCCGCCGCCGCTCTGCCGCGACCAGTCGGCGACCGCGCGCGACGGCGCCGCGGCAGCGGCCCCCGATGCCGCAGCAGCGAACGACGCGACCGTGCGGCCCGCGACCTTGGTCGATTCGAACTTCGCCGAGAACTTGTCGAGTGCGAGGGAGCCCCAGAGGTTCGCGGTCGTCGTCAGCCAGGCGCCGCTCTTCTGGCGCGAGAGGCTGCCGATCACCATCCGCGGCAGCTCGTCCTTCCAGCCCGGATCGTCGAGCACGGCGAGGATCAGGCGCGCTGCGTTGGCGTCGGCGCTGTCCATCAGCCACCACCAGAAGTCGCTCTCCTCGGTGCTGAACTTGAGCGTCGTCCCGGCGTACGTCAGGCGCGCGCGCAGGATCTGCTGCACTTCGTCGAGGCGGCGGCTCCGCTCGGGAATGCCGTCGACGCGCTTGAGAATGTTCAGCCAATCGATGAGCGCGGCGGTCGGCCAGACGTTCGGCGTCATCTGGATCGAGCCGAGCATCTTCGGCTGCGCGCGGCCGTAGCGCGAGAGCGCCTCGATCGCGGCGAGCTTGCGCACGTCGAGGTCGGCGCGCGGCGACCAGAGCCTGCGCTCGATGCGCCCCTCGACGAACGCGGTCAGCCCGTCGAGCATCGCGTCGCGCGCCGTCGGCGGCAACTCGAAGCCGGCCTCGTGCGTCGACGCGAGCACGTACGCCGTCAGGCGGTCGCTGCCGTGCGGCGGGTCGTCGGCGCGCGGCGGAAAGTAGCTCGCGAGGCCGTCGCTGT
>JASLGD010000292.1 GCA_030150305.1 Caldimonas sp.
CGCTTGTAGTGGTTGTACACGGCGACCGAGAGCGTGCGCTTCGCGACCTCCTGGCCGATCACGTACTGGTCGAGGCTCGCCTTGATCTCGCTCGGGATCGGCAGGTCGGACTTCGTCGCCTTGGTGTCCCCGGCCTCGACCGGGACCTCGTCGCGGATGATGTCGTTGCAGAGCTCGATGCACTCGTCGCAGATGAAGACCGACGGGCCCGCGATCAGCTTCTTGACCTCGTGCTGGCTCTTGCCGCAAAACGAGCAGTAGAGAACCTTCTCGCTCGAGGAACCTTTTTTCTCGGCCATGGACGTCGTGAAAAGGCGGCGGCAACGGGCGACGCGCAACCCATGATAGTGGAAAAGAAAACGCCGCCGTCACGGGGAGAAAAGCCCCGATCGGCGTGTTGTTGCCGTCCGACGCGCCGGCGCGCGTTGGCGGCAATTTTTCGCGCTCCGGCTCAGCGCGCGGGCGAAGGCGGCGCGCTGCGCGTCGTCAGCACCTGGTCGATCAGCCCGTACGCCTTCGACTCCTCCGCGTCCATGAAGAAGTCCCGCTCCATGTCGGCGCGGATCTTCTCGATCGGCTGGCCGGTGCGCTCGGCGTAGATCTTGTTGAGCTGCTCGCGCGTCTTCAGGATCTCGCGGGCGTGGATCTCGATGTCGGTGGCCTGGCCCTGCGCGCCGCCGGAAGGCTGGTGGATCATGACGCGCGAGTTCGGCAGCGCCATGCGCTTGCCCTTCGCGCCGGCCATCAGCAGGAACGAGCCCATGCTGGCCGCCAGCCCGATGCACATCGTCGAGACGTCGGGCTTGACGAACTGCATGGTGTCGTAGATCGCCAGGCCCGCGCTCACCGAGCCGCCCGGCGAGTTGATGTAGAGGTGGATGTCCTTGTCGGGGTTCTCGCTCTCGAGGAAGAGCATCTGCGCGACGACGAGGTTCGCGGTCTGGTCGGTGACCGGGCCGACGAGAAAGATCAGCCGTTCGCGCAGCAGCCGGCTGTAGATGTCGTACGCACGCTCGCCGCGGCCGGACGTCTCGATGACGATCGGCACCATGCCAAGACCTGTGGTTTCCAGCGCGCTCATGGACGTCCTGCTCTGTTCAAGTGGGAAGGATCGGAAGATCGGTTCCGATTATGGGCGGCGCAAGGCGGGCCGCGCGTGCGTCCTGCCCGTTCAGGCAGCCCGCGATCAGGAGGCCGCCATCAGCTCGTCGAACGGGACGTCCTTGTCGACCGGCTTCGCGTGCGCGAGGACGTACGCCGTGACGTTGTTCTCGACGACCATCGCCTCGACCTCGGCCATGCGGTTGCGGTCGCTCAGGTACCAGCGCACGACCTCGCTCGGCTTCTCGTAGCTCTGCGAGAGCTCCTCGATGTGTGCCTGCAGCTGCTCAGGCTTGGCCTGCAGGTTCTGGCTGCGGACGAGCTCGGCGACGATCAGCCCGAGGCGCACCCGCCGCTCGGCCTGCGACTGGAACATCTCGGCCGGGATCGGCGCCGTGTCGGCGTCCTTCATGCCGCGCTTCTTCAGGTCGGCGCGCATCTGCTCGACCATCCGCTCGCTCTCGCCGGCGACGAGCGACTTCGGCACCTCGAGCTCGGCGGTCTTCAGCAGCGCCTCCATCACGCTCGACTTGTTGCGCGCCTGGACGCGGAACTTGACCTCGCGCTCGAGGTTCTTGCGCACGTCGGCGCGCAGCGCCTCGACCGTGCCGCCGGCGGTCGCGAGCGACTTCGCGAACGCCTCGTCGACCGCTGGCAGGTGCTGCGCCTCGACCTTCTTGACGGTGACGGTGAAGTCGGCCTCCTTGCCGGCGACGTCCTTGCCCTGGTAGTCGTCGGGGAACTGCAGCGGAAACGTCTTCGACTCGCCCGCCTTCATGCCGCGCACGGCGCTGTCGAACTGGGGCAGCATCTGGCCTTCGCCGATCACGAACTGGAAGCCCTCGGCCTTGCCGCCTTCGAACGGCGTGCCGTCGATGCTGCCGGCGAAGTCGATCGTCACGCGGTCGCCTTCGGCGGCGCCTTCGGCCGCCGGCCGCTGCTGGAACGTGCGACGTTGCTTCCTCAGGATCTCGATCGTCTTGTCGACGGCGGCGTCGGTGACCGACGTCGTCGCGCGCTCGACCTCCGACTGCGAAAGATCGCCGAGCTTGACCTCCGGATAGACCTCGAACGTCGCGTCGAACGCGACCTCGCCTTCGGGCGCCTCCGCCTTCTCGGTGATCCGCGGCGCGCCGGCGACGCGCAGCTTCGCCTCGTTGACGGCAGCGTTGAAGACCTGGCCGACCTTGTCGTTCAGCACCTCGTTGTGCACCGAATAGCCGTAGCGCTGGGCGACGACGCTCATCGGCACCTTGCCGGGCCGGAAGCCGTCGGCGCGGACGGTGCGCGAGAGCCGCCGCAGGCGCGACTCGACTTCGGAGGCGATCGATGCCGCGGGCAGCGTGAGCGTGATGCGGCGCTCGAGCTTGTCGAGCGTTTCAACTTGAACGGACATGGTCGTCTTCTTCAGTGCTTGCGATGAGCTTGGTGCGCGGGGTCGGACTCGAACCGACACGCCGGTGAAGGCGTCAGGACCTAAACCTGGTGCGTCTACCAATTTCGCCACCCGCGCGGGATGGCAGCGGCGCGAATGACCGTCGCCGCGCGGCTGCAGCTGCAGCCGCTGTCCAGCGCGGTAGTTTACCCGCCGCCGCCGCGACGCTCGCCACGGATCGCGCCAGCCATGGAGAATCGGCGCCGGTGGGCGTCGATCACTATGAGAACTTTCCGGTGGCCTCCTGGCTGTGCCCGGCCGAGTTGCGTCCGCCGATCGCCGCGATCTACCGCTTCGCGCGCACTGCCGACGACATCGCCGACGAAGGCGATGCGCCTGCTGCGCAACGCCTGGCCGACCTCGCCGCGTACCGCGCCGACCTGCTCGCCGCCGCCGCCGGCGGCGCGTCGTCGGCACGCTGGCCGCAGGTGTTCGCGCCGCTCGCGCACGCGATCGCCCGCCATCGCCTGCCGGTCGCGCTGCTGGAGGACCTGCTCGACGCCTTCGGCGCCGACGCGATCGAGACGCGCTATGCCGACCGCGCCGGCGTCCTCGACTACTGCCGCCGCTCGGCGAACCCGATCGGCCGGCTGCTCCTCCATCTCTACGGCATCGACGATGCTCGTGCGCTCGCCCGCGCGGATGCGATCTGCAGCGCCCTGCAGCTCGCCAACTTCTGGCAGGACCTGGGCGTCGACGCCGCGCGCGGTCGCGTGTACGTGCCGGCGGCGGACCTGCGCCGCCACGGCATCGCGATCGACGAGCTGCTCGCGCGCGCCGACAGCACGCGCGTCCGCGCGCTCGTCGTCGAGCTCGTCGCCTGGGCGCGCGGGCTGATGCTCTCGGGCGCTGCGCTCGTCCACGCCATTCCCGGCCGCGCCGGCTGGGAGCTGCGTTTGGTCGTCCAGGGAGGTCTGCGCATCCTCGACAAGATCGACCGCCTCGGCGGCGCGACGCTGCACGCGCGGCCGACGATCGGCGCCGGCGACGCGCCGGTGCTCGCCTGGCGGGCGCTGACGATGCGTGCACGGACAACGCCCAACGTCGTCGAGCCGGCATGACGCCGGAGCAGTACGTCCAGGACAAGGCGGCGGCGAGCGGCTCGAGCTTCTACTACGCGTTTCTCTTCCTCGCCCCGCCGCGGCGCGCCGCGATCACCGCGTTCTACGCGTTCTGCCGCGAGGTCGACGACGTCGCCGACGACGTCTCGGATCCCGGCGTCGCCGCGACCAAGCTCGCCTGGTGGCGCAGCGAGGTCGCGTCGACGTTCGCCGGCCAGCCGTCGCATCCCGCGATGCAGGCGCTGAT
>JASLGD010000337.1 GCA_030150305.1 Caldimonas sp.
AGGCCCAGCGACAGGATGCGCTCGCGCAGGAAGTCGTCGAAGGCGTGCATGTCGCGGGTGACAGGCAGGAAGTCGACGACGTACTCGGCGCCGCGGTAGAGCTCGGTGTGCCCTTTCTGCCGGCCGAATCCCTTCACTTCCGTCACCGTGACGCCCTGCACGCCGATCGTGCTCAGGGCCTCACGCACTTCGTCGAGCTTGAATGGCTTGACGATCGCGGTCACCATCTTCATGGCTGCTTCTCCCTCGGTTCTTTCGGTTCAGAACGTCTTCGAGACCGAGACGACCACCGTTGCGTTGCTGATGTTCCTGTTGCTGAGCGCGGCGGTGCCGCCGGTCAGGTCGCGGTTGGTGCTGATGTACGCGGCGGTGAAGACCCAGCCGGTCCACTCGTACGTCGCGCCGAGCTTCCAGTCGGTGATGCTGTCCTGCAGCGTCGTCTGACCGATCTCGGTGACGCGGGCGTTCTTCTTCAGCTTCTGGTACCCGAGGTGGCCGACAAGCCCGAACCCGTTGCCGAGGTCGTAGGTGCCGCTCGCATCGAGGTACCACGACCCCTTCGAGTCATCGATGCCGAAGAAGTCGCTGACCGCGTACGAGTACTTGAGGCTGTACGTCTGGTAGCCGGCGCCGATGTAGAGCTCGGTGTTGTCGATCTTGAAGGCGCCGTTGTCGCCGCTGCCCGGGTAGTAGTAGTAGTAGATGCCGCCGTCGAGCGTGACCGGTCCGAGGGCGTACTTGTAGCCCCCGTAGAAGTCCATCTCGATGTTGGCGCCGTTGTAGAAGGTGCTGTCGACGTTCGAGTTCCAGTTGCCGACGTAGAAGCCCGACGCGTGGCCGATGTCGAAACCGCCCTGGAAGGCCGGCTTCTTGTTGGTCTGCGAGATGCCGCGGAAGCGGTAGTCGCTGAACAGGCCGGCGTTGCCGGTGATGGTCCAGTCGGACTTCGGGGCCTCGGGCGCCGACGCTGCCGCCGCAGGCGGGGTCGGCGTCTGCGCGTGCGCGCCGAAGGCGGCGAGCGCGAGCACGACGATCGCGTACAAGCTCTTTTTCATGGAAACGGGACTCCCCATCGTTGTGGCTGCGGGAGCGGTTTCGCACGATGCATGCCAGCGGCGAGGACGGGGCTGCACGCCCCGCGATGGCGCGGCAGGCGTCGCGATCCGCCGCGCACGGCACCACGCGAAGGCGCGACGCCGTCGCGGTGCACCTGCATGGGGGTCGCGCGTCGAGCGGCGCGGACAACAGAATTCGCCGATGGCCCTCGCCGTCGTCCGCAGCCGCGCCTTGCGCGGCCTCGAAGCGCCCGCCGTCACGGTCGAGGTGCACTTGGCCAACGGACTGCCGAGCTTCACGCTGGTCGGCCTCGCCGACACCGAAGTCAAGGAATCGCGCGAGCGCGTCCGCGCTGCGCTGCAGACGAGCGGGCTCGAGTTTCCGCACAACCGGCGCGTCACGGTGAGCCTCGCGCCCGCGGACCTGCCCAAGGAGTCGGGACGCTTCGACCTGCCGATCGCGATCGGCATCCTCGCTGCCGCGGGGCAGCTCGACAGCGAAGCGCTCGCGCGCTACGAATTCGCCGGCGAGCTCTCGCTCGGCGGCGAGCTCCGCGCCGTCCACGGCGCGCTCGCGATGGCGCTCGCGATCGGCAGCGCGCCGCGCGAGACCGGGCGCACGCTCGTCCTGCCGCGATCGAGTGCCGACGAAGCCGCGCTCGTCGACGGCCTCGCGGTGCGCGGCGCGACGCATCTGCTCGACGTCGTCCGCGCGCTGTTGCCCGGCGACGCGGCCGACGCCTCGGGGCTGCAGCCGCCGCGGCCGCTCGTGCGAGCAGGCGCCAAGGCGCTCGCCGACCTCGTCGACGTGCGCGGCCAGAGCGCCGCCAAGCGCGCGCTCGAAGTCGCGGCCGCCGGCGGCCTGAGCCTGTTGATGGTCGGGCCGCCCGGCAGCGGCAAGTCGATGCTCGCGCGCCGCCTGGTCGGCCTGCTGCCGCCGTTGACGCACGACGAAGCGCTCGCATCGGCAGCGGTGCTGAGCGTCGCTGGTGCGTTCAGCGCCACGCGCTGGGGCGAGCGGACGCTGCGCACGCCGCACCACACGGCGTCGGCGCCGGCGCTCGTCGGCGGCGGCTCGCCGCCGCGCCCGGGCGAAGTCTCGCTCGCCCACCACGGCGTCCTCTTTCTCGACGAGCTCCCCGAGTTCCCGCGCTCAGCGCTCGAAGCGCTGCGCGAGCCGCTCGAGACCGGCCGCATCGTCGTCTCGCGCGCGGCGCGCCAGGCCGACTTCCCGGCCGCGTTCCAGCTCGTCGCGGCGATGAACCCGTGCCCGTGCGGCCAGCTCGGCAACGCCGGTCGCGCGTGCCGCTGCACGCCCGACGCCGTGCTGCGCTATCAAGGGCGCATCAGCGGGCCGCTGCTCGACCGCATCGACCTGCAGATCGAGGTGCCTGCGGTGCCGGCCGCGCAGCTCTCCTCGGCGCCGGACGGCGAGCCGAGCGCGATCGTCGCGGCGCGCGTCGCCGCCGCACGGCAGCGTGCACTCGATCGCCAGGGTGTCGTCAACGGCGCGCTCGCCGGTGCCGAGCTCGACCGCCATTGCCGGCTCGCTCCCGCCGAAGCGGGCTTTCTCGACGCGGTCACGGCGCGGCTCGGCTGGAGCGCGCGCAGCTTTCACCGCATCCTGCGCGTCGCCCGCACGGTCGCCGACCTCGAAGCGAGCGCGACGATCACGACCGCGCATCTCGGCGAGGCGATCCAGTACCGGCGCGCGCTCGGCGCCGGCAGCGCATGACGCGCGATCGGTGCTCTGAACAGCGGATCGGCTAGAGCAGCGGCGCGAGCGCGCGCTCGGCGTCGGCGACGCTCTGCGCGTTGCGCTCGGCCCAGCTCTTCAACTGGTCGGGGCCGATCTTGCCGACGTTGAAGTAGCGCGCTTCCGGATGCGCGAAGTAGAAGCCCGACACGCTCGCCGCCGGCAGCATCGCGAGGCTCTCGGTCAGCGACATGCCGATCTCGTCGGCGCCGAGCGCGCGAAACACGTCGCGCTTCACGGTGTGGTCGGGACACGCCGGGTAGCCGGGCGCCGGGCGGATGCCGCGGTAGCGCTCGGCGACGAGCCCGGCGACGTCGAGCGACTCGTCGGGCGAGTAACCCCAGAAGTCGGTGCGCACGCGCCGATGCAAGGCTTCGGCGAACGCCTCGGCGAGACGATCGGCGAGCGCCTTCAGCATGATCGCGCTGTAGTCGTCGAGGTCGGCGGCGAACTGCTTTTCCTTCTGCTCGGCGCCGAGGCCCGCGGTGACCGCGAACAGGCCGATGTAGTCGTCCTTGCCCGCGCCCTTGGGCGCGATGAAATCGGCGAGACAACGGTTCGGTCGCTTGACGCCGTCGACCACCGGCCTCGCCGTCTGCATGCGCAAGCCGCGCCACGTGAAGAGCACGTCGCTGCGCGAGGCGTCGCGGTAGATCTCGATGTCGTCGTCGCCGACCGTCGCGGCCGGCCAGAAGCCGACGACGCCGTTCGCGCGCAGCCACCGCCCTTCGACGATCCTGCGCAGCATCCGCTTGCCGTCGGAGAGCAGGCGCCGCGCCGACTCGCCGACGATGTCGTCGTTGAGGATCGCCGGATACGGCCCGGCGAGCTCCCACGTCTGGAAGAACGGACCCCAGTCGATCACTTCGGCGATCTCGGCGAGGTCCTGGTTCTTCAGCACCCGGCGGCCGATGAACTTCGGCGCCGGCGGCGTGTACTCGTTCCAGTCGATCGGCGTCTTGTTGGCGCGCGCCTCGGCGAGCGGGACGAGCGGTGTCGCCTTCTTCGCCGCGTGGTGCGCGCGCACGCGCGCGTAGTCGGCCTCGAGCTCGGCGACGAACGCGGCGGCGCGCTCGTGCGAGAGCAGGTCGCTGCAGACGCCGACCGAGCGGCTCGCGTCGGGGACGTAGACGACCGGGCCCTCGTAGTGCGGCGCGATCTTCACCGCGGTGTGGACGCGACTCGTCGTCGCACCGCCGATCAGCAGCGGGATCTGGGCGACGCGGAAGAACTCGTCGCGCTGCATCTCGGCGGCGACGTGCTGCATCTCCTCGAGGCTCGGCGTGATCAGGCCCGAGAGGCCGATGATGTCGGCGCCTTCGACCTTGGCCTTGGCGAGGATGTCCTGGCACGGGACCATCACGCCCATGTTGACGACCTCGAAGTTGTTGCACTGCAGGACCACCGTGACGATGTTCTTGCCGATGTCGTGCACGTCACCCTTCACCGTGGCGATGACGATCTTGCCCTTGGCCCGCGCTTCGCCGCCGCCTTCGATCAGCGCTTGCTTCTCCGCCTCGATGTAGGGCAGCAGGTGGGCGACCGCCTGCTTCATCACGCGCGCCGACTTGACGACCTGCGGCAGGAACATCTTGCCCTGGCCGAACAGGTCGCCGACGACGTTCATCCCCGCCATCAGCGGGCCTTCGATGACGTGCAGCGGCCGGCCGCCCTTGGCCTTCGTCTGCTGCCACGCGGCTGCGGTGTCCTCGACGATGAAGTCGGTGATGCCGTGGACGAGCGCGTGGCTGAGCTTTTCCTCGACCGTCTTCGGCTGCTCGGGCGTGCCGCGCCAGGCCAGCCGCGCGCTGTCGTCGCGCGCCGCGCCCTTGGCGCGCTCGGCGATTTCGACCAGGCGCTCGCCGGCGTCCTTGCGGCGGTTGAGGACGACGTCCTCGACGCGCTCGCGCAGCTCGGTGTCGAGGTCGTCGTAGACGCCGATCATGCCGGCGTTGACGATCCCCATGTCCATGCCGGCGCGGATCGCGTGGTAGAGAAAGACCGTGTGGATCGCCTCGCGCACCGGGTCGTTGCCGCGAAAGCTGAAGCTGACGTTCGACACGCCGCCCGAGACCTTGGCGCCCGGCAGGTTCTGCTTGATCCAGCGCGTCGCCTCGATGAAATCGACGGCGTAGTTGTCGTGCTCCTCGATCCCGGTCGCGATCGCAAAGATGTTCGGGTCGAAGATGATGTCCTCGGCCGGGAAGCCGACCTCGTCGACGAGGATGCGGTACGCGCGCGCGCAGATCCGGGTCTTCCGCTCGAACGAATCGGCTTGGCCCTGCTCGTCGAACGCCATCACGACCGCCGCCGCGCCGTAGCGGCGAACGAGCTTCGCGTGGTGGCGAAACGCTTCCTCGCCTTCCTTCAGCGAGATCGAGTTGACGATGCCCTTGGCCTGGATGCACTGCAGGCCGGCCTCGATCACCTCCCACTTGGAGCTGTCGATCATCACCGGCACGCGCGCGATCTCGGGCTCGCCGGCGACGAGGTTGAGGAAGCGCACCATCGCCGCCTTCGAGTCGAGCATCGCCTCGTCCATGTTGACGTCGATGATCTGGGCGCCGTTCTCGACCTGCTGACGCGCGACGCTCAGGGCCTCC
>JASLGD010000633.1 GCA_030150305.1 Caldimonas sp.
CTACGCGCCCGACGCGATCGCCGCGTGGGCGGGGCGCGTAGCCGCTCGGGCACGCCGACTCCGAGCGCATCAGCCGTCCATAGACGAAGTCCGCGGTCTCGTCGGCGAACGACGGGTACTCGTCGCTGTCGGCGAACACCGTCGCGACGCCATGCCGGCGGGCGATCGCGACGTACTCGGGCGCGCGAAAGCTCGGATGGCGCACCTCGAGCGCGTGACGGAGCGGCAGCGCGCCGAGGCGGCGCGGCAGCAGCGCCAGGAACGCGTCGACGTCGCCGGCGTCGAACGTCTTGGTCGGCGCGAGCTGCCAGACGATCGGCCCGAGCTTCGCGCCGAGCTCGGCAATGCCGCTCGCGAAGAAGCGCTCGATCGACTCCGCGGCCTCGGCGAGGATGCGGCGGTTGGTCGCGTAGCGCGTCGCCTTGACCGTGAAGACGAATCCTTCGGGAGTCGCGTCGCGCCACTTCGCGAAGCTCGCCGCGGTCTGGTTGCGATAGAAGGTCGCGTTGATCTCGATCGCGCTGACGCGCTCGCTCAGATACGCGAGCTCCTTCGCCTGCGCGAGGCCGGGCGGATAGAAGTTGTCGCGCCAGGGCTCGTAGACCCAGCCGCCGACGCCGACGCGGATGCTGCCGCGGTGCGCCGTCGCCATCGGCCTCAGACGCGGTGCACGCCGTCGTGGCCGACGCGGACGCGATCGCCGACGTGGAGGTCGCCGACCTGGCTGCGCTCGAACGTGCGCGTGCTGCCGTCGTCGAGGCGGACGTGGATGCGGTAGCCGACCACGGTCTTGCGGACGTTGCGCTCGATGTTGTTGCCGGCGACGGCGCCGCCGGCTGCGCCGAGGCCGGTCATCGCGGCGCGCCCGAGGCCATGGCCGAACTGGTTGCCGAGGAGCGCACCGGCGACGCCGCCGATGACCGCGCCGGTGCCGTTGCCCTGCGGCCGCTGCGTGATCGGATCGATGCGTTCGATCGCGCCGCGCGTCGACGCCGGCGCTGGCTCGCGCTGCGCGACGCGCGCGTTGCGCGTCGGCACGGGAGCGGGCTCGGATCGAGCGAGGTCATCGCTGGTCGCAGGTGGGACGGGGCGCGGCGCCGGTGACGCAGCATAGCCCTGCTGCGGCGTCGGCTGGACCGCAGCGACTTGCGGCGACGGCGCCGGCTCCGGCATCGGCGGCGGCGCGACTGCAGGTGCCAGCGACGGGCTCGGCGCCGGCGGCACCGGAGTACCGGCGCGAGCGACGTCGGTGGCCGGCGCCGCGGCATTGGCCGCCGGCACGTCGCGCGGTCCGCACGCCGTCAGCGCCGCGGCCGAGAACACGCCGGCCAGGCAGGCGGCGACGTACCACGGCGCGCCTCCACGGCGCGGAACGGACGATGCGGTGATCGAGAACATGGCCAACTCCTGCGTGCGCTCGACTGCAGCGCGCCTCGACGACGAGGTTCGCACGCGCGAGGCGAGCGATGTACCCCTCGCAGCGCGCGGCACGACGTGAGGCGGCGGAGCAACGCGCTGTCGGAAGCGGCCGACTGCCATCGCCGCGTCACGAAAGGCGGCGATGCTCACCCCCGATTCGCGGTAGGCGCGCTCCTACCCGCGATTGCAGCAGCGGCCGATGGCGTCGTCGACGCGGCCGAACGAGATTCCCCGTCGACGCGGCGCAGGAGAGCGAGATGGCGATCGATGATCAATGGGTCGAGGACGTGAGGCGCTGGGTGCTCGCGGCGAACGAACCGCCGCTCGCCGACTCCGGCGACGACGTCGCGCTCGGCGTCGAGGCCGCGCAGCCGGCGCTGCAGGCGCTCTACTGGCCCGACGCCGCTACCACGGATCGATGAATCGACCGCTGCCCGACGTCGGCGCGGCCGCGTCGAGCGTCGCAGCGAGCCAGCGCCGCGTGTCGGCCGGATCGATCACCGCGTCGATCTCGAGCGTCGCGGCCATCTCGAGTGCCTTGCCCTTCGCGTATTGCTCGGCGACGAGGCGCGCGCGCAACGCGTCGCGCTCGGCGCCTTGCGCTGCCGCCGCGAGCTCCTTGCGGTAGCCGAGCTCGACCGCGCCTTCGAGCCCCATCGCGCCGAACTCGCCGCTCGGCCACGCGACCGTCGCGAGCGGCGCGTGCATGCCGCCCGCCGCCATCGCCATCGCGCCGAGCCCGTACGCCTTGCGCACGACGATCGCGACGACGGGGACCTGCAACTGCGCGCCGACGACGAACATGCGGCTGACGTGGCGCACCTGTGCGCGCGTCTCGATCTCGGGGCCGACCATGAACCCCGGCGTGTCGATCAGCGAGACGACCGGCAGCCCGTGGGCGTCGCAGAGCTGCAGGAACCGCGCCGCCTTGTCGGCGGCATCGGCGTCGATCGCGCCGCCGAGATGCATCGGGTTGTTGGCGAGCACGCCGACCGCGCGGCCGCCGATGCGTGCGAGCGCGGTGACGATGCCGACGCCGAAGCCGGCGCGCAGCTCGAGCGTCGAGCCGTCGTCGGCCACTGCGGCGACGATCGCGCGCACGTCGTACGAGCGCAGCCGGTTCTCGGGCAGCAGCTCGCGCAGCGCCGTCGTGTCGTGCTCCGCGGGCGCAGCGATGCGGCCCTGGAAGAACGCGAGGGTCCGGCGCGCGACCGCGACCGCCTCCGCCTCGTCGGCGACGAGCACGTCGATCACGCCCGAGCGCGACTGGACGTCGCTCGGGCCGATCTCCTCGGGCCGGAACGCCCCGAGGCCGCCGCCTTCGACCATCGCCGGGCCGCCCATGCCGATCGAGCTGTCGCGCGTCGCGACGACGACGTCGGAGCAGCCGACGAGCGCGGCGTTGCCGGCGAAGCAGCGGCCGGCGACGACGGCGACGATCGGCACGCGGCCGCTCAGGCGCGCGAAGCTCGCGAACGTCGGCACGTGCAGTCCGGCGACGACCGGAACGTCGACGTCGCCGGGCCGCCCGCCGCCGCCTTCGGCGAAGAGCACGAGCGGCAGCCGCTCGGCGTGCGCGATCGCGAGCAGCCGATCGGTCTTCTGGTGGTTGCGCATCCCCTGCGTGCCGGCGAGCACCGTCGCGTCGTACGCCATCACGACGGTGCGCGTGCGCTCGGCGCCGAACGTCGCGGCGTTGACGGTGCCGATGCCGGTGACCATGCCGTCGGCCGGCGTGTTGCGCAGCAGGTCGTCGAGCTCGCGCCGCCGACGCTGCGCCGCGTACGCGAGGCCGCCGTACTCGACGAAGCTGCCGGCGTCGCAGAGATCGGCGATGTTCTCGCGCGCAGTGCGCAGCCCGAGCGCATGGCGCCTGGCGACCGCGTCGGGCCGGCTGGCGTCGGCGAGCAGCGCCTCGCGCGCGCGCAACTCGGCGAGGTCGGCGCGGACCGCTTCGCGGCGCTCCCCTTGCACTGCCGGCGGCTCGCGCGTCGTGCCGGCGTCCGAGGGCCCGAGCAGCGCGATCTCGTCGCCGGCAGCGACGACGTCGCCGACCGCGCAGCGCACCGCGGCGACGATGCCGGCCGCGTCGGCACGCACCTCGTGCTCCATCTTCATCGACTCGACGATCGCGACGACGTCGCCCGCCGCGACCCGCTGCCCCGGCGCGACCGCGACCGCGACGACGCTGCCGGCGAGCGGAGCGACGATGCGCGCGCGTGCCATCGCCGTCGCGCGCCTCAGGCCGCGCGCACCGCGCCCGGATAGCGCGCGATCGTCAGGCCGTCGAGGTCGATGCCGGCGGCCCGTCCGGAGACGACATCGGCGATGACGCGCGCGGTCCCTGCCGCCATGGTCCAGCCGAGCGTGCCGTGCCCGGTCGCGAGAAAGAGGTTGGCGATCGGCGTCGGGCCGACGACCGGCGTGCCGTCGGGCGTCATCGGGCGCAGGCCGCACCAGAACTCGGCCCGCGCCACATCGCCGCCGCCCGGGAAGAGGTCGCCGACGACGTGCGTCAACGTGTCCTTGCGCGCTTCGTGCAGGCGCAGCGTGTAGCCGGCGAGCTCGGCGGTGCCGCCCACGCGGATGCGATCGCCCAGGCGCGTCACCGCGACCTTGTGCGTCTCGTCCATCACCGTCGATTCGGGAGCGCCCGCGGGGTCGACGATCGGCACCGTGATCGAGTAGCCCTTGACCGGATAGACCGGGATGCGGATGCCGATCGGCGCGAGCAGGAGCGGCGAATGGCTGCCGAGCGCGACGACGTAGGCGTCGGCCGCGAGCGTCCCTGCCGCGGTGGCGACGCCCTCGATGCGCTCGCCGCGGCGCACGAGCGCGCGCAGCACGGTGCCGAAGCGGAAGTCGACGCCGCGTTCGGCGGCGAGCGCGGCGAGGCGCTCGCTGAACTTGAAGCAGTCGCCGGTCTCGTCGCCGGGCAGCAGCAGGCCGCCGACGAACTTGTCGCGCACGCGCGCGAGCGCGGGCTCGTGGCGGATGCAGCCGTCGCGATCGAGCAGGTCGAAGGCGACGCCGCTCTTTCTCAGCACGGCGATGTCGCCGGCGCTGCCGTCGAACTGCTTCTGGGTGCGAAAGAGCTGCAGCGTGCCCTGCATGCGCTCGTCGTACGCGATGCCAGTCGCGGCGCGCAGCGCGCGCAGGCAGTCGCGGCTGTACTCGGCGAGCCGCACCATCCGCGCCTTGTTGATCGCGTAGCGTGTTGCGGTGCAGTTGCCGAGCGTCGCGAGCGACCAGCGGATCATCGCCCAGTCGAGGTGCGGCCGGATGACGAGCGGACGGTGGCGCATCAGCAGCCACTTGATCGCCTTCAGCGGAACTCCGGGGCCGGCCCACGGCGCCGAATAGCCGGGCGAGACCTCGCCGGCGTTGGCGAAGCTCGTCTCGCGCGCCGGCCCGCCTTGGCGATCGACGACCGTCACCTCGTGGCCGGCACCGGCGAGCTCGTACGCGATCGTCACGCCGACCACGCCGGCGCCGAGGACGAGGACCTTCACGCGGCGGTGCGCAAGCGCCAGCAGTTCACGCGGCCGTGCCTTGCGGGCGGCCGGTCGCGCGTGGCGTCATGCGGGTGCGGCATCATTCGACGGTGCGCGCGATTGTGCACGCACGAACCGGGAGATCCCCATGGTCCAGGCGATGGCCTCGATGGTCGTCCAACCGCTTCGACCGCAGGCCCGGCGCACGCTGCTTGCCAGCCGCGCCGCTGCCTCGCGCGTCGTGGCGGACGCGAGGGTCGACGCGCCGTGAGTGGAATGCCTGCGTTCGTCGCGCCGGCGCAGTTCGTCGACGCCGAGGCGGCGCTCGCGCGCGTGCGCGAGATCTACGCGGCGAGCGTCGGCCATCTGCGCGAGGCGCTCCATGCGTACGTCGCCGGCAAGGTTCCGGCGGCGCGCGTGCGCGCGTGCTACCCGTTCGTGCGCGTGCACACCGACACCGTCGCGCGCGCCGACTCGCGACTCAGCTACGGGTTCGTGGCCGGCCCGGGAACGTACGAGACGACGCTGACGCGGCCCGACCTGTTCGCGAGCTACTACCTCGACCAGTTCCATCTCCTGCTCGAGAACCACGGCGTCGCGCTCGAGATCGGCACGAGCGTGCAGCCGATCCCGATCCACTTCTCGTTCGCCGGGCACGACCACATCGAGGGGAGCCTGAGCGTCGAGCAGCGGCTGCTGCTGCGCGACCTGTTCGACCTGCCCGACCTCGGCGCGATGGACGACGGCATCGCCAACGGCACCTACGTGCCGCGCGCCGGCGAGGCGCGGCCGCTCGCGCTCTTCACGGCGCCGCGCGTCGACTACTCGCTGCACCGCCTGCGCCACTACACCGGCACCGACCCCGAGCACTTCCAGAACTTCGTCCTCTTCACGAACTACCAGTTCTACATCGACGAGTTCGTGCGCCTCGGCCACCAGGCGATGTCGGCGGGAGGAAGCGGCCAGTACCACGCCTTCGTCGAGCCGGGCAACGTGATCGAGCGCGCAGCGGGGACGCCTGCGCGCCCGGGCGACGATCTCGGCGCGGCGCCACCGCGGTTGCCGCAGATGCCCGCGTACCACCTCGTACGCGAGGACGGCAGCGGCATCACGATGGTCAACATCGGGGTCGGCCCGGCGAACGCGAAGACGATCACCGACCACATCGCGGTGCTGCGGCCGCACGCGTGGGTGATGCTCGGCCACTGCGCGGGGCTGCGCAACACGCAGCGGCTCGGCGACTACGTGCTCGCGCACGGCTACGTGCGCGAGGACCACGTCCTCGACGAGGACCTGCCCCTCTGGGTGCCGATCCCGGCGCTCGCCGAGGTGCAGGTCGCGCTCGAGGAAGCGGTCGCCGAGGTGACGCAGCTGAAGGGCTACGAGCTCAAGCGCATCATGCGCACCGGCACCGTCGCGAGCACCGACAACCGCAACTGGGAGCTGCTGCCGTCGCGCAACGCGCTCAGCACGCCGGAGCGTCGCTTCAGCCAGAGCCGCGCGATCGCGCTCGACATGGAGAGCGCGACGATCGCCGCGAACGGCTTTCGCTTCCGCGTGCCGTACGGGACGCTCCTCTGCGTCAGCGACAAGCCGCTGCACGGCGAGATCAAGCTGCCGGGAATGGCGGACCAGTTCTACCGCGAACGGATCGATCAGCACCTGCGCATCGGCGTGCGCGCCATCGAGCGGCTGCGCGAAGCCGGCGTCGACCAGCTGCACAGCCGCAAGCTGCGCAGCTTCGCCGAGGTCGCGTTCCAGTAGGCGCGCTCGCTTACAGCATCCGCAGCGGCGTCTTGCGGCGCGGCGGCGGGAACGCACGGTCGAGCGCGGCGCGCTCTGCGGCGTCGAGCGCGATGTCGCGCGCGGCGAGGTTCTCGCGCAGGTGCGCTTCGCTCGTCGCCTTCGGGATCGCCATCAAGCCGGGCTGCGCGACCAGCCACGCGAGCGCGAGCTGCGCCGCCGTCAGGCCGCGGCGCTCGGCGATCGCGGCGAGCGTCGCGTCGGCGGCGAGCGCGCCCTGGTCGATCGGCGAATACGCCATCGTGACGAGGCCGCGTTGCTGCAACCACGGGACGAGGTCGAAGAAAGGACCGCGCGCCGTGAGCGAGCAGTAGATCTGGTCGGTCGCGCAGCGGTCGCCACCAGAAACATTGAAGAGCTCGGCCATGTCGGCGACGTCGAAGTTGCTGACGCCCCAGGTGCGAATCCAGCCGCGCTCGCGCAGGCGCTCGAAGGCATCGACGGTCTCTTCGAGGGGAACCTCGCCGCGCCAGTGCAGCAGGTAGCAGTCGAGGTGGTCGAGGCCGAGCCGCCGCAGGCTGCGCTCGCACGCCGCCGCGGCGGCGCGGGCGCCGGCGTTGTGCGGGTAGACCTTGCTGACGACGAAGAGCTCGTCGCGAGCGACCGCGCCGGCGCGCATCGCGTCGGCGAGCGCCTCGCCGACGACCGCCTCGGCGCCACCCTCGCCGTACATCTCGGCGGTGTCGATGACGCGCCAGCCGATCTCGATCGCGGCGCGGACCGCGGCGACCTCGCGCTTGCGACGCGCCGCCGATTCGCCCATGCGCCAGGTGCCGAGGCCGAGCGAGGGCAGCTCGCCCCGGCCGGGGATTGTCACCATGGCAGTTCTTCGAATCGAGGAGGAAGATGCACGATGATCCTATGACGACGCTGTTCACCGTCGGTCGCCATGACCTTCGCAGGGTCGCATGGCGCGAGGTGCCGCCGGCACCGCTGGCGGCGGGCGAGGCGCGCCTTCGCATCGGGCCGTTCGCGCTGACCTCGAACAACGTCACGTACGGCGCGTTCGGCGACGCGATGCACTACTGGGACTTCTACCCGACCGGCGACGCGGCGAGCGGATGCATCCCGGTGTGGGGCTTCGCGACCGTGAGCGAGTCGCGCGCCGACGGCGTCGACGTCGGCGAACGCTTCTACGGCTACTGGCCGATCGCCGACGAGGCAGTCGTCTCGCCGGTGCGCGTCGTCGACGACGGTTTCGTCGATGGAGCCGCGCGCCGCGCGAGCCTGCCCGCGGTCTACAACCGCTACGTGCGCTGCAGCAGCGACCCCGAATACCGCGTCGAGCACGAGGCGCTGATCGCGCTGCTGCGGCCGCTCTTCGTCACGTCGTTCCTGATCGACGACTTCCTCGCCGACCAGGCGTTCTTCGGCGCCTCGACCGTGCTCGTCGCGAGCGCGTCGAGCAAGACCGCGTACGGCCTCGGCTTTTGCCTCGCGCGTCGGCGTGGCTCGCCCGGCGCGCCGGCGATCGTCGGCCTGACGTCGCCGACCAACCTGGCGTTCACGCAGCGGCTCGGGTGCTACGACCGCGTCGTGGCTTATGGCGACGTCGCGACGCTGCCGAACGACACGCGCGCGGTCTATGTCGACATGAGCGGCGACGCCGCGTTGCGCGCAGCGGTGCACGGGCACTGGCGCGACGCGCTGGCGTACAGCTGCTCGGTCGGTGGCACGCACTGGCAGTCGCTCGGCGGCGGCAAGGGTCTGCCGGGGCCGCGTCCGACCCTCTTCTTCGCGCCCGACCAGATCAAGAAGCGGGTCGCCGAGTGGGGCGCGCATGGCCTGCAGCAGCGCCTCGCATCGGCATGGGCGGCGTTCGTCGCCCGGGTCGCCGATCCGGCCGAGCCGTGGCTCAAGGTCGTCGCAGGCAGCGGGCGCGACGCCGTCGAGCGCACGTACGCGGCGCTTCTCGACGGCCACGTCCCGGCCGACGAGGGCCGCGTGCTCGCGGTGTGACATCGCCCCGCGCGCTCCTCGGCTCTCGACTCAACCCGTGGGCGGCGCGGCCGATATCAGGGGCAAGAGCGACGTCCGGAGGTGCGATGACGAGCTCGTCGACAGGATCCGCGGGGCTGGTGCGCCCGCTGCCCGACCTCGCCGCGTGGATCGAGCATTTTCGCCGCGCCGAGATCCCGATCCTGCGCGAAACGATCGACGCCCTCGACGCGCTGCGCGCAAACGAGGAGCGCACCGACGCCAACAGCATCGGCGAGATGATCAGCGGCGATCCGCTGATGACGCTGAAGGTGCTCGCGCATGTCGGCGAGCATCGCGGGCGCAGCGTCGTCACCGGTCCGGAGACCGTGATCTCGGCGCTCGTCATGACGGGCATCCCGCCGTTCTTTCGCGCTTTCGCCGCACCGCAGGCGGTCGAGGACCGGCTCGGCGACGCTTCCGACGCGCTCGCGGGGATCCGTCGCCTGCTCCGGCG
The DNA here is from genome assembly GCA_030150305.1 of Caldimonas sp. Classification (GTDB taxonomy): domain Bacteria; phylum Pseudomonadota; class Gammaproteobacteria; order Burkholderiales; family Burkholderiaceae_C; genus Schlegelella_A. The sequence goes on from JASLGD010000633.1 coordinate 9,151, forward strand.
CGCGCACCGCGGCGCGCGCTTCGCGCTCGCCTTCGCGATCCATCGCGCCGATCCGGACGCGGCGTCGATCCACGCGGCGACGCTCCTGCACGAGTTCGCCGAGCTGCTGCTCTGGTGCCATGCGCCCGCGCTGGCGCTGCGCATCCGCGCGATGCAGGAGCGTGACCCGACGCTGCGCTCGCGCGCCGCGCAACGGCAGGTCCTCAACGTCGAGCTCGCCGAATTGCAGCAGGCGCTCGTCGTCGCGTGGCGGCTGCCGGCGCTGCTATCGGAAAAGGAAGGCGGTGCGCGAAGCGCGGGAACCCGCACCGTCGCGCTCGCCGCTCAGCTCGCGCGCCACGTCGCGTCCGGCTGGGACAACGCGGCAGTGCCCGACGACGTCGCCGAGATCGCCGAGTTTCTCCATCTCTCGGTGTCGGCGACGCTCGAGCTGCTGACCGCGGTCGACGTCTCCTAGCGTCGCCGCGCTCGCATCGCGGCTGCGAGCATCAGTCCCGCTCGCTCCGGCGGGCCAGAACGAGCCGCGCTCGCTCCGGGGGCGAGAACGAGCCGCGTTCGCTCCGGGGGTGCGAGGATCAGGCGCGCGTGTCGATGAAGCGCAGGACCGCCTCGATCACCGCCGGATGGAACGCCATCGCGACGTGGGGAACGTGCATCAGCTCGCGGTTGTCGGCGCCGGCGAGCGTTGCGTTGCGCGTCGGGAACACGATGTTGTCGCATCGGCTCCAGAAGCAGAGGAATGGCGCTCGCGCCGACAGCGCTTCGGCCTTGGCGAGCGCTGCAAGCCACGCGCTCCCTTCGCGCATCTGCGCCGCGTTCGTCCCGCGTGCATGCCGTGCCAGACGCGTTCCCGCGTGCGGCGTCGCGATCGTCACGACGCCGTGGACACGGGCGTTTCGATCGGCCGCGAGCCAAGCGCGGACCGCGACTCCGCCCATGCTGTGGGCGACCAGCAGCGGCGGCCTGCCGGTCGCTCTCGTGACGCGGTCGACCGCAGAAGCGATCGCGGCGCGGTAATCGTCGATCGACGCGAGCACCGGCTCGAGGTCGACCGCAACGAACGGCACGGCAGCGGCGCGAAAGCGGCGCAACCATGGGTTCCACAGCCCGCGGTTGCAGAAAAACCCGTGGACGAACACGACACCGAGACGGGCGCGACCCGGTGTCGGAACGAAGTCGGGCTGGCTCTTGCTGCGAAACGGCTGGCTCCAGAGAAAGACACGCGGCGCGACGGCGATTTCGGTCGCCCACGCGCGAGCGAGCTCGCGAAGCCGCGGCCTCGCCGGATCGCCGGTCGGATACGAACGAAAGAGAAGGCAGAACTCGAGCGCGATCGCGCCGGCGTAGGCCGCAGCCGCGACCGCGATCACCGCGCCGCCGAGCCAGGCTCGGCCGGTCTGCATGCCGACGATCCACGCCGCGATCGCGAGGCACGCGATCGTCAGCACGATCGCCTGCTGGATGCGGGCTAGCATCGACCGCGGTGCAAAAGAAAAAGGCCTCCGTCGCTGGGACGGAGGCCTTTCGGGATAACAGCCTGACGATGTCCTACTTTCACACGGGAACCCGCAATATCATCGGCGCAGAGGCGTTTCACTGTCCTGTTCGGGATGGGAAGGAGTGGGACCACCTCGCTATGGTCGTCAGGCATAACTTTCGCCCGCTGCACTCCGGCAGCTGGGCCAATTCGCAGAGTCGGCCGCAGCAGCGGCAATCAGATTCTCGATCGCATCGTTCGGCGAAGAACGGTTCACGCGCTTGACTCGCCCTGACGAAGGTCGTCAGAGTTATAGGGTCAAGCCGCACGAGCAATTAGTACTGGTTAGCTCAACCGGTTGCCCGGCTTCCACACCCAGCCTATCAACGTCCTGGTCTAGAACGACTCTTCAGGGGGCTCGAGGCCCCGGCAAGACTCATCTTGAGACGAGTTTCCCGCTTAGATGCTTTCAGCGGTTATCTCTTCCGCACATAGCTACTCGGCGATGCCACTGGCGTGACAACCGATACACCAGAGGTGCGTCCACTCCGG
>JASLGD010000377.1 GCA_030150305.1 Caldimonas sp.
ATGAGCGAGTTCGCGCCGAAGCACATCGTGATCGGCACGTCGCCCGCGTCGCGGCCGCGCGCCATGACGATGCGGCCGATGCGGCGCTCGTTGTGACGAGCGTCGAACGTGTACCAGCGGTCGCCGAGGAAGACCTCGAACCACGCGCTGAAGTCCATCGGATACGGCGCGACGGGAACGCCGATGTCGCCGAGATAGCCGGTCGTGTAGCGCGCCGGGATGTTCATGCAGCGGCACAGCGTCACGGCGAGGTGCGTGAAGTCGCGGCAGACGCCTTCCTTCTCGCGAAACGCGTCGAGCGCGGTGCGCGTCGGCCGCGCCGTCTTGTAGTTGAACGTCAGGTGCCGGTGAACGAAGTCGCAGATCGCGGCGACTCGCTGCCAGCCCGGTGCGATGCCGCCGAACTTCTGCCACGCGAACGGCAGCAGCTCGCTGTCGACCTCGCAGTAGCGGCTCGGCAGCAGGAACTGCAGGGTCGAGAACGGCAGCTCGGTCGGGTCGTGCTGGCGCGCGGCGACGTCGACCGCGTCGAGCTCGCCCGAGTCGCGGATCACGGCGCCGTTGGTGATGCGCACGTTGGGCATGCCGAGCGGAACGTTGACGCGTCCGCAGTGGTTGCCGAAGCTGTCGATGTATTCCTCGGGCTCGAGGCCGCCGCTCACGAGCACCGACTCGGGCGCGACGAGATCGTCGCGGCGCGACGGATGCACGCGCAGCAGGTAGATGAGCGCCATGGGCGTGGCCACCGAGAGCTCGATGTCGTATCCGATCCTGATCAGCATGTTCCAAGCTCCCGTCTTCGCGACCGCGGGATGGTTGCATGACGCGTGCCAGTGGTCTGTAGGAATGCAGCGCTTCGCGAGGCGGTCCGCACCGGCTGTAGGCAGCGTCCGACGGGGCCAAGCGCGCTCGCCCGGCTGACCGATCGAAGCGCGCGCTCTACCTTCGACGCCATGGAACCGACGGCAGCATCGAGCTTCACGGAACGCTTGCGCCGTTTCGTCCGCTGGTTCTTCACCTTCTCCCCCGAAGCCGCCGCCGCGACCACGCCACTCCAGCCGCCGGCCAAGCCAAGGCGCCAGCAGGCACCGCACCTGCATGCGGCCGCTCAGCAGACCGGCCGCGTCGGAATCAGCGAACGGAAGCGACCATGAGCGAGCAACGCGTACTGTCTGTGCAGAAGAGCCTCGTCGGGACGTGCGCGCTCGTCGCGCTCGTCCTGCTCGCGAGCTTCTACATGGTCGTCAGCGACGCGGTGCAGCGCGGTCCGCGGCTGGCGCGGGTCGACCCGGCCACGCAGCAGCCGACGGTCGCCGTCGCGCAGCGCAGCCACGGGCGCGGCAGCGCGTTGCTGGCACGCGTCGGCAACTGACGCGCACGATCGGCGGCACGGCGCTGTCGCCGCGCCGGCCGTGATAATCGCCGCCGGGCCGAGCGCCCCGGCGCCGCCTCTCGAGCGGCCGCGATGAGTGCTCCCATGAGCGTCGAAGGCTGGATGATCGTCTGCGAGGAATGCGGGCTCGCGCACCGCTGGCGTCCGCTCGGCTCCGGTGCGGTGGCGCGCTGCGCGCGCTGCGACGCCGTGCTCGATCGCTCGCATCGGCTCTCGATCGACGGCATCCTCGCGATCACCGTCGCCGCGGCGGCGATGTACCTCGTCGCCGTCAACACGCCGCTGCTGACGCTGACGCTGCGCGGGCCCGCCGAGTCGGCGTCGCTCGTCGATGCGATCGTCCTCACGTGGACCGACGGCGAGCCGATCATCGCGGTGGTCGCCGGGCTGACCGCGCTCGTCGCGCCGGCTGCATTCGTCTTGCTGCGCCTCTACGTGCTCTTTCCGCTCTCCGCGGGCTACAAGGCGCCGGGCTTCGCCTGGTGCGTGCGCATGCTGCACCAGGCCGACCGCTGGAACATGATCGAGGTGTTCACCGTCGGCGTGCTGCTCGCGCTCGTTCGCCTCGGTGCGCTAGCGCACACGTCGCCGGGGCCCGGTCTGTTTGCGCTCGGCGCGCTCACGGTGCTGTTCGCGTCGATCCAGTCGGCCGGACTCAAGCGCCTGTGGTGGCAGCTCGAATGACGGCCGCGAACGATCGGCCGATGCTGCTCGGTTGCGAGAGCTGCGGTCTCGTCTCGCCCGCGGTCGCGTTGCGCGATCCGAACCTCGTCCAGGAGTGCCCGCGCTGCCGCCACGCCCTCGTCGCGACCAAGCCGCACGCGCTGCAGCGGACCTGGGCGTTCGTCGCCGCCGCCGCCGTGCTCTACATCCCGGCCAACGCGCTGCCGGTGCTGGAGACGACGCAGGCGCTGCAGCGCGACCAGCACACGCTGCTTGGCGGCATCCACGAGCTCTGGCTCGACGGCTCGTGGGGGCTGGCGATCATCGTCTTCATCGCCAGCATCGCCGTGCCGGTGCTCAAGATCGCCGCCCTCGGCCTGCTCGCCTGGACGGTGCGCCACAAGCCGCACTGGCGCCGCCTCGAACGCGCGCGCCTGTACCGGCTCGTCGAGACCGTCGGCCACTGGTCGATGCTCGACGTCTACGTCGTCGTCCTGCTCGCGGCGACGGTGCGCTTCGGTGCGCTCGCCAGCGCGAGCCCCGGACCGGGACTGATCTCGTTCGCCGCCGTCGTCGTGCTGACGATGCTCGCGACCTGGTCGTTCGATCCGCGCCTCATCTGGCGCGACGCCCCCGATGGCCGAGCCGACTGACGGCGTGCCGCCGCCGGCGCTGGAGCCGGCGCAAGCGCTGCCCGAGCCGCGCGTCGTTCGCGCGCGCCGCTGGAACATCTCGCTCGTCTGGCTCGTGCCGGCGATCGCGATCGCGATCGCGGCGTCGATGCTCGTCCGCAGCGTCTTCCTGACGGGCCCGCGCATCGAGATCGAGTTCAAGTCGGCAGACGGGGTCGAAGCTGGGAAGACGGAGGTGCGCTACAAGGAGGTCGTCATCGGCAAGGTCGTCGGCGTGAGCCTGCGCGACGACCGCGAGCGCGTCGTCGTCGTCGTCGTGCAGCTCGACCAGAGCGCGGCGCGCTTCGCGGTCGAGGACACGATGTTCTGGGTCGTCAAGCCGCGCATCGGCACCGGCGGCATCAGCGGGCTGGGCACGCTGCTCTCGGGCGCCTACATCGGCACCGACGCCGGCGTCTCGACGCGCTCGCGCAGCGAGTTCGTCGGCCTCGAGGTGCCGCCGCTCGTGCTGCGCGGCGAGCCCGGCTCGATCTACGTCCTGCGCGCGAGCGACCTCGGCTCGCTCGACGTCGGCTCGCCGGTCTTCTATCGGCGCACCCAGGTCGGCCGCCTCGTCGGCTACACGCTCGATGCCGACCGCGACGAGCTGACGCTGAAGATCTTCATCGAGGCGCCGTATCCGAAGCTGGTGACGCTCAACAGCCGCTTCTGGAACGCGAGCGGCATCGACCTGACGCTGAACGCGAGCGGCCTCAGCGTCAACACGCAGACGCTGGCGTCGATCCTGGCCGGCGGCATCGCGTTCGAATCGCCGCCGGATTCGGCGCGCACCGGGCAGGCGCCCGAGAACACCGTGTTCACGCTCTTCAACGACCGCCGCGCCGCGCTCGCCCCGCCCGACGGCATCGCGTTGCCGGTGCGGATGTCGTTCGACCAGTCGGTGCGCGGCCTCGCTCCCGGTGCCGTGATCGACCTGCTCGGCGTCGAGATCGGGCGCGTCCGCAGCGTCGCGCTCGAGTACGACGCGCAGCGCAAGCGCTTCCCGGTCGAGGTCATCGGCGAGATCTATCCGCTGCGGCTCGGCCCGGTGCGCTCGGCGCTGCTGCGCGACGTCCACAACGCCGGCGATGCGGTCGTCCTCGAGCAGCTCGTCGCCAACGGCCTGCGCGCGCAGCTGCGCACCGGCAACCTGCTCACCGGCCAGCTGTACGTCGCGCTCGACTTCCTCCCGGGCAAGCCGCGCATGATCGCAGCGGCGGACGACGGCTACGTGCGCATGCCGACCGTGCCGGGAACGCTGAGCGAGCTGCAGCCGCAGATCGCCGAGATCGTGCAGAAGGTGAGCAAGATCCCGTTCGACGAGATCGGCCGCGACCTGCGCTCGACGCTCGCGAGCGCGAACAAGGCGATCGGCCAGCTCTCGCCGGAGGCGCAGAAAGCGCTCGCCGAGGTGCAACGGACGCTGCAGCGCACGCAGGCGACGCTCGAGAGC
>JASLGD010000399.1 GCA_030150305.1 Caldimonas sp.
ACGCGATGTCCTCGGCGCCGCAGTCGGCGCGCCAGCGGCCGCGCACCCACAGCTGCAGCGGCGGGCCGGAGCCGATCTCTTCTGCGCTCTTCCAGCGCGCCCACGCCGCGCAGCTGTCGCCGTCCATGAAGACGTCGTTGACGATGCGCACGTTCGCCGGGCTCGGCCGCACGACGACCGCCGCGCGGTCGCCGCCGCTCGGGCGGACGGTGACGAGGAGCTTGCCGAGGTTGTACGTGCGCGCGTCGAGCGGCGTGCCGGGCGAGCGCTCGGCGGCGGTCGTCGCCGTCTGCTGCGGGTCGAGCTCGTGGAGCAGCGCGACGTCGTCGAGGACGATGTTGCCGGCGATCTCGCGCACGCCTTCGTCGCGCATCTGCGCGAACCAGCGCCGCAGCTCGTTGGCGGTCAGGCCGACTTCGCCGCCGACGATGACGAGGTTGCCGGCGATGCGGCCGTCGCGCAGCGGCGCGGTCGCGTACGCGCTCGTCCTCCAGCGGTGCGCCGGGCCGAGCAGGTCGAGCGCGGCGAGCGAGGTCACGACCTTGGTGGTCGACGCGAGCAGGAACGGCCGGTCGGCGTGCCAGGCGAGGAGCGGCGCGGCCTCGCCGCCGTCGACCGGGCGGACGTCGAGCGCGAAGCTCGTCGCCGGCAGACCCGAGCTGCGCAGGATCGCCGACACGGCGGGCGGCAGTGCGTCTGCAGCTGCCGTCGCGCCGGACGACTCGCCGCCGCGGCCGGCCGGAGCGGTGCGCGACGAGACCGGGTCGACGAACTGCATCGTCGAGCGGCGTGCTTCGACCGAATCGGGCGCCGTCGCCAGCGACGCCGCGCAGAGCGCGACGGCGAGCGCTTGCCGCGCCGCGGAATCTCGGGGCATGGCGCGGACCGGGCAAGCGGCGTGCGCGACGCCGCGCCGCGATCCCCCGCGTTCGCGGGTCATTCCTCGAGCTCGGCGCGCGCCATCTCGACGTCGAGCCGCTCGGTCGCGTCGAGCGGCTCGCACGCGGCGGCCTGCTCGTACAGGCGCGTCGCTTCGCTCATCCGCTTCTCGCCCTCGAGCATGACGAGCCCGTGCGCGTACTCGATCATCGCGATCGCCGAGCCCGGATTGAGCTTGAGCGCGGTCTTGTAGTGCGCGAGCCCGGCGTCCTTGCTCGCGCCCTGCGTGCGGCCGAGCAGCGAGCCGACCTTGTCGATGACCTCGGCGTGGTACGCGCCGAGCGCGATGTGGGCGTCGGCGTGCTTCGGCGCCAGCCTGAGCGTCGTCTCGAGCGCGGTCCTGACCTTGGCGCCGAGGCCTTGCGCGAGCGCCCTGGCGATGCTGATCCCCTGGCTGTAGCGGCCGAGGCCGTACGCCATGGAGTACCAGGCGTTCGCTTCGCCCGGCGCCTCGGCGGCGCGCCGCTCGGCGCGCTCGGCGACCTCGTGCAGCAGCGCGAGCTTGTTGCGCTCGCTCGCCTCGAGGTACGTCGCGTAGATCGCCTGCGCCTTGTTGGCGACGGTCATGCCGCCGGCGATTCCGGCGCCGTGCGCGTGCAGGCCGGCCTCGGTCGCCTTCTCGAATTCGCCGGCGTGGAAGAGCTGCCACGCCGCGAGCAGCTGCTCGTCGGCGGGCAGCGGCTCGACGTCGCCCGCGTGCAGGCGCGACCACTTCTTCTTCAGCGCGGCGAGGTCGTAGCGGTACGCGGCGGCGTCGTGCGGGAACGCGTTCCATCTCGCCATGGTCAGCCACCTCCGTCGTCGTTGACGTAGCGTCGGGCGAGCGCCTGCAAGTGCTCGCGCTGGGCGGCGTCGAGGTACGGCGCGAGCAGGGCGAGGACGTGGAACGCGCCGCGCAGGAGCGCCGCGCTCGCCGCCTCGGGCTCGAGCGCGCGGCGCGGATCGCGCACGTACTCGAAGCTCAGCCAGTAGGTGAGGACGACGACCATCGCCGTCGCGACGGGACCGGCCTCGCTCGCGGCGATGACGACGCCGCTGCTCGCGGCGATGCCGTCGAGCACCGCCTGCACGGCGCGGGCCTTGCGCTCGAGGACGAACTTGAAGTGCGTCTCGAGCTTGCGGTGGTTCGAGAGCAGGTCGTTGAGGTCGCGGTAGAGGAACCGGTACGACCAGATCAGCTCGAACAGCATGTGGAAGAAGAGCCACGCGTCCTCGACGTCGCCGACGTCGTCGGCGGCGCGCAGCAGCTCGGTGAGCGCGGCGTCGTAGCGGTCGTAGAGCTTGAGGATCAGCCCTTCCTTGGCCGGGTAGTGGTAGTACAGGTTGCCCGGGCTGATGCCGAGCTCGGCCGAGATCAGCGTCGTCGAGACGTTCGGCTCGCCGAAGCGGTTGAACAGCTCGAGCGTCGTGTCGAGGATCCGCTCCGCGGTCCGCCGCGGTTTCTTGGTCTGGCTGGGCATGCGTGGGTCGCGCTGGCTGCTCGACCTTCTAGCACCGGCGCGGACGGCCGCCCATCGGCTTGCCCCCTAGCTCCCTAGAATCGTCCGCGCCATGCCGGCCGTCTCGTTCGTGAACGTCGCCAAGACGTATGCCTCCGCGCGCGGCGACGTGCGCGCGCTCGACGACGTCACCTTCGACATCGCGCAAGGCGAGTTCTTCGGCCTGCTCGGCCCGAACGGCGCCGGCAAGACGACGCTGATCAGCATCCTTGCCGGCCTCGCGCGCGCGACCGCGGGGCGCGTCGCGGTGCTCGGCCACGACGTGCAGACGCAGTACGCGGCGGCGCGCAGGCTGCTCGGCGTCGTCCCGCAGGAGCTCGTCTTCGATCCGTTCTTCACCGTGCGCGAGGCGCTGCGGATCCAGAGCGGCTACTTCGGCGTCCGCGGCAACGACGCCTGGATCGACGAGCTGCTCGCCAATCTCGGCCTCGCCGACAAGGCGCAGGCGAACATGCGCCAGCTCTCGGGCGGCATGAAGCGGCGCGTCCTCGTCGCGCAGGCACTGGTGCATCGGCCGCCGGTGATCGTCCTGGACGAGCCGACGGCCGGAGTCGACGTCGAGCTGCGGCAGACGCTCTGGCAGTTCATCGCCCGCCTCAACCGCGAAGGCCACACCGTGCTGCTGACGACGCACTACCTCGAAGAGGCGGAGGCGCTCTGCGGCCGCATCGCGATGCTGAAGCAAGGCCGCGTCGTCGCGCTCGACCGCACGTCGGCGCTGCTCGCCGGCACCGCGAGCACGATGCTGCGCTTCAAGCTCGACAAGCCGCTGCCGCCGCAGCTCGTCGCCAACGCGCGCGTCACCGGCCGGATCGTGCAGATCACGGCGCACGACGCGCGCGAGGTCGAGTCGATCCTCGGCGTGCTGCACGCGGCGGGGTGCGAGCCCGAGGACCTCGAGATCGGCCGCGCCGACCTCGAGGACGTCTTCCTCGAGATCATGCGCGGCGAGACGCCGGCGCGGGTGGCGGCATGAGCGCCGCCGCACGGCCGTTCCGAAGGCGACGCTCCGGCGCGACCGGCCGCAGTCCGAGGGTGCTCGCATGAGCGCCGTTTCGCTGGCCTCGCCGAAGATCGAGACCAGCGTCCTCGCCGGCGCGCGCACGCTCCTCTACAAGGAGGTGCTGCGCTTCTGGAAGGTGAGCTTCCAGACCGTCGCGGCGCCGGTGCTGACGGCGATGCTCTACCTGCTGATCTTCGGCCACGTGCTGCAAGGCCGCGTCAAGGTCTTCGGCAGCGTCGACTACACGAGCTTCCTCATTCCCGGGCTCGTGATGATGAGCGTGCTGCAGAACGCGTTCGCGAACTCGAGCTCGTCGCTGATCCAGAGCAAGATCACCGGCAACCTCGTCTTCCTCCTCGTCACGCCGCTTTCGCACTGGGCGTGGTTCGTCGCCTACGTCGGCGCTTCGGTCGTGCGCGGCGCCGCGGTCGGTGCCGGCGTGCTGCTCGTCACCGTGTGGTTCGCGCCGCTGCACGTCGACAACGTCCTCTGGATCGCGTTCTTCACGATCGCCGGCGCCGCGCTCATGGGAGCGCTCGGCCTCGTCGCGGGCCTCTGGGCGGAGAAGTTCGACCAGATCGCCGCGTTCCAGAACTTCATCATCATGCCGATGACGTTCCTCTCGGGCGTCTTCTATTCGGTGAAGTCGCTGCCGCCGGTCTGGTACGAGGCGAGCCACCTCAATCCGTTCTTCTACATGATCGACGGCTTTCGCCACGGCTTCTTCGGCACGAGCGATGTTTCGCCCTGGACGAGCTTCGCTGTCGTGCTCGCGAGTCTCGCGGTGATCTGTGTCGTGTGCCTGCACTTGCTCCGGATCGGCTACAAGATTCGGCACTGAACGCGATGCATGCAAAGATCGAGCGCGGCGCGAGGGCGGCAGCCTGTCGCGGCGCAGCTGCGCCGCCCTCGGCAAAGCCGAGGGTCCGCTGCGAGCAGCGCAGGGGACCCGGCCCGCAAGGCCGGGCGCCGCAGCTGCGCGGCAGCGGCCCCGCCCCCGCCCTTGCGCGCTCGGTGCGCGTTCTGCCCGAGGTCCACGGCGCGCGTGATCTGCGCCGAAGGAGCGCAACGTGACCGCAAGCGGCATGAAGAAGGGACTCACGTCCTACGGCGACGCCGACTTCTCGCTCTTCCTGCGCAAGGCGTTCATCAAGGCCATGGGTCTTTCGGACGACGCGCTGGCGAGACCGATCGTCGGCATCGCCAATACCTTCAGCGACTACAACGCGTGCCACGGCAACGTGCCGCAGCTCGTCGATGCGATCAAGCGCGGCGTGATGCTCGCGGGCGGGTTGCCGATGGAGTTTCCGACGATCTCGATCCACGAGTCGTTCGCGTATCCGACGAGCATGTTCCTTCGCAACCTGATGGCGATGGACACCGAGGAGATGATCCGCGCGCAGCCGATGGACGCGGTCGTCCTCGTCGGCGGCTGCGACAAGACGATCCCGGCGCAGATCATGGCGGCGGCGTCGGCCGACCTGCCCGCGGTGGTCGTTCCGGTCGGGCCGATGCTCGTCGGCCACCATCGCGGCGAGACGCTCGGCGCGTGCACCGACTGCCGGCGCCTGTGGAGCGAATTCCGCGGCGGCCGCATCGACGCCGCCGAGATCGAGGCCGTGAACGCGCGGCTCGCGCCGACGCCGGGGACGTGCATGGTGATGGGGACGGCGAGCACGATGGCGTGCATCGTCGAGACGATGGGCCTCGCGCTGCCCACCGCAGCGTCGATCCCGGCGACGCACGCCGACCGCTTGCGCTCGGCCGAGGCGAGCGGGCGTGTCGCGGTCGGTCTCGCCGAGCGCGGCGAGCCGGCGCCGAGCGCGCTGATGACGCGCGCGGCGTTTCGCAACGCGCTCGTCGTGCTGCAGGCGATCGGCGGCTCGACGAATGCGTTGATCCACCTCACCGCGGCGGCCGGCAGGCTCGGCATCGCGATCGACCTCGACGAGGTCGACGCGCTCGGCCGCGAGGTGCCGGTGCTCGTCGACCTCAAGCCGTCGGGGCAGCATTACATGGAGCACTTCCACTGGGCCGGCGGCGTGCCGCGGCTGCTCCACGAGCTGCGCGACCACCTCGACCTCGGCGCGCGCTGCGTCGAAGGGGGAACGCTGGGCGAGCGGATCGCGGGCGTCGACCTGCGCGATGCGCAGGACGTCATCCGCTCGCGCGCGAATCCGATCAGCGCCGGCGGCGGCATCGTCGTCCTGCGCGGCAACCTCGCGCCGCGGGGCGCGATCGTCAAGCAGTCGGCGGCGACGCCGCAGCTGTTGCAGCACACCGGCCGGGCCGTCGTCTTCGAGTCGCTCGCCGACCTCGCCGCCCGGATCGACTCGCCCGAGCTCGACGTCGCTGCCGACGACGTCCTCGTGCTGAAGAACGCCGGCCCCGTCGGTGCGCCCGGGATGCCCGAAGCGGGCTACCTGCCGATCCCGAAGAAGCTCGCGACGCAGGGCGTCAAGGACATGGTCCGGATCTCGGATGCGCGCATGAGCGGCACCGCGTTCGGCGCGATCGTCCTCCACGTCACGCCCGAGTCCGCGCTCGGCGGCCCGCTCGCGCTGGTCGAGAACGGCGACCGCATCCGGCTCGACGTCGCGGCGCGAACGATCGACCTGCTCGTCGACGACGCGGAGCTCGCGCGCCGACGCGCTGCGTTCGATGCGAACGGCGCGCGCGGCGCGGCGCCGGTTCCCGAGCGCGGCTACGCGGCGCTCTTCCATCGCTCGGTGCTGCAGGCCGACGAAGGCTGCGACTTCGATTTCCTCGTTCCCGGAAGGACAGGACGGGCACAGTGAACGAAGCGGCCGCCGACGCTGCTCCCGATTGCGCGCCGCCGCATCGCGATCCGCGCGCTCCGCGCGCGCGATTGCCCGCGGGCGCGTGCGACTGCCACTTCCACGTCTTCGGCGACCGGGCGCGCTATCCGCTCGACGCGCGCCGCAACTACACGCCGCACGTCGCGACGCTCGCCGACCATCGCGCCGTGATGGCGGCGTGCGGCATCGCGCGCGCCGTCCTCGTCCAGCCGAGCGTCTACGGCACCGACAACAGCTGCATGCTCGACGCGCTGCGCGACGGCCGGAGCGCCGGCGCGAGCGACAGCGACGCGTACCGCGGGATCGCGGTGCCCGATGCCGCGGCGAGCGACGACGAGCTGCTCGCGATGGACGCGCTCGGCGTGCGCGGCGTCCGCCTCAACGTCGTCAACCCGCAGATGCTCTCGGTCGACGACGCCGTCGCGGTCTGCGCGCGGATGCGCTCGCGCAACTGGCACCTCCAGGTGCACCTGATGCTCGCGCGCGACGGCGCGGCGACGCTCGCCCGGCTCGCCGACCGCGTCGACGCGCCGATCGTCGTCGATCACTTCGGCCGACCCCAGGCCGGCACCGCGCTGCCGAAGCTCCTGCTCGACCTCGTCGCGAGCGGACGCGTCTGGGTCAAGCTGTCGGCGGCGTACCGCATCGCGCGACGAGGCCGCGAGCGCGACGACGTCCAGCCGCTCGTCGATGCGCTCGTCGCCGCCAACCCCGCGCGCCTCGTCTGGGGAAGCGACTGGCCGCACACCGAGCTGCAGGCCGACGTCCCGCACGACGCCGACCTCGTCGATCTCCTCGTCGCCACGCTTCCCGACGCGGCGACGCTGCGCCGCGTCTGCGTCGACAATCCGGCGTCGCTGTACGGCTTCCGAGCGACGTCGCCCTCGAACGAGACTTCATGACTTCGCCCCGTCTGCGCGGCGTCATCGCAGCGACCGCGACCCCCGTCGACTCCGCGTTTCGTCCCGACGTCGAGCGCCTCGTCCGCCACTGCCGCGCGCTCCTCGACGGCGGCTGCGACGCGATCAACCTGCTCGGAACGACCGGCGAAGCGACCGCGTTCGGGGTCGCCGAGCGCCTCGCGGTGATGCGCGCGGTCGCCGACTCCGGGCTGCCGCTCGATCGCTTCATGGTCGGCACCGGCGTGCCCGCGCTCGACGAGACGGTGACGCTCACGCGCGCTGCGTGCGAGCTCGGCTTCGCCGGCGCGCTCGTGCTGCCGCCGTTCTACTACCCCGACGTGCGCGACGACGGCCTCGTCGCGTACGTCGACGCGCTCGTCGCGCGCGTCGAGCATCGCGAGCTCGCGCTCTACCTGTACCACATCCCGCAGAACACCAAGGTGCCGTGGCCGCTCGACGTCGTCGTGCGTCTGCGCGAACGCCACGGCGAGACGATCGTCGGGCTCAAGGACAGCGCCGGCGAGCTCGCGTACGCGCGCTCGATCGTCGCCGCGCTGCCCGGGTTCGACGTCTTTCCGAGCTCCGAGGCGACGCTCGGCAGTGCGGCGGTCGAGAGGTTCGCCGGCTGCATCTCGGCGACCGTCAACGTCACGGCGCGCGAATCGCAGGCCGCGTGGGCCGGGCAAGGCACGCCCGCAGGCGCCGCAGCGGCGAAGAAGGCGGCCGAGCTGCGCGCGATTGTCGCTGC
>JASLGD010000413.1 GCA_030150305.1 Caldimonas sp.
CTCTCCCCATCACTCTGCTGACCGGCCTCCGTCTCGTCTGCGTCGGCGACTTCTCCCCCGCCTCGTTGACGTCGGCCTACCTGCGCTGCATCCAGCTGACCTACCGCCTGCGTGTCATGCTCCGCCGCGCCCTCGACATCCGCATCCGCCAGGGCGCCCTCCACTACGAGTCGGTCTCGCTGATCGGCGCGCGTATCGATGTGCTGAATTTCCTCCGCGGCGGCGAACTCGGCCGCCAGGGCCACAAGCTCGCCGATACCCTCTATCTCGAGGATATCCGCGACGCCGACGGCACGCTCGATGTTGCCGCCATCTCCGACTTCGCGGGCCGTTCGCTACGGCGCGGCACGGACCATCTGGTCTTCGTCGGGTCGCTCGTCGCCCTCGACGAGCTCGACGGCATCATCGCCGAGCTCAAGCGCTATGCGCTCAACCTGCTCTACGCCCCGGCCGCGCGCAGCCGCTCGCTCAAGTTCCTCGACGTCCTCGCCATCGGCCCCAACAATGTCGTGCGCGTGGTTCGCACTCCCTTGAGCGACACCGCAGTGCTCCTGAAGCGCGCCTTTGACGTCGTCCTGTCGGGCCTCGGCCTCGTCGTCCTTCTGCCGGTCTTCGCGCTGGTTGCCCTCGCCATCAAGCTCGAGTCACCCGGCCCCGTGATCTATCGCCAGGCCCGTCGCGGCTTCAATGGCGGCACCTTCATGATCTGGAAGTTCCGCTCGATGCGCGTCACCGAAAGCGGCTACCGGATGAAGCAGGCGCAGAAGCGCGATCCTCGCATCACCCGGATCGGCGCCATCCTGCGCTCGACCTCGATCGATGAGCTGCCGCAGCTCGTCAATGTCTTCATCGGCCAGATGAGCCTCGTCGGCCCTCGTCCCCACGCGATCTCGCACGACGAGGAGCTCAGCGGCGAGCTCGCCTCCTATGCCCATCGCCAGCGCATCAAGCCCGGCATCACCGGCTGGGCCCAGGTCCATGGCTTCCGTGGCGAGACCTCGACGCGCTCGGCCATCGAAGGCCGCGTCCAGCACGACATCTACTACATCGACCACTGGTCCATCGTCCTCGACGTCTGGATCCTCGTTCTGACCTTCATCTCCCCCGCCACTCGCCGGAACGCCCGATGAACGCTGCTCCCCAATCGCCGCGCCGGGACGTCGGCGGCTATCCCACGATCACTCTCGGCGGCCTGCCCCTCAGCGTCATCGACCGCATCGAGGAGGCCCATCTGCTGATCCGCCTCGTGGCCAATCGCAAACCCGCACGCCGTCCGCTGTTCCTGACCTCCGCCAATGGCGAGGTCATCGCCCGCGCGGCCGCCGATCCGGCGATCGCGGCCCTCTTCATGCGCGCCGACCAGATCGTCGCCGACGGCCAGCCGCTGGTCACCGCGTCGCGCTACGTCTGCCGCGAGTCCCTGCCCGAGCGCGTTGCAACCACCGATCTCTTCCACGACGTCGCTCGTCTCGCCGAGCAGAGCGGGACGACGTTCTACCTGTTCGGCGCGACGCCGACCGAAAACGCCACCGCCCTCGCCAGGATCCGCAAAGCCTATCCCGAACTCCGGATCCTCGGCTCGAGTCACGGCTACCTTCAGGGCGAGGCTCTCGAGACCAGGCTCGCCGAGATCAACGCGCTCGCCCCCGACATCCTTTGGCTCGGCCTGGGCGTGCCGCGCGAGCAGTTCTTCTTCCGCGATCACGGTCACAAGCTCGGCAATGTCGGGCTGATCAAGACCTCCGGCGGCCTGTTCGACCACATCGCCGGCAAGGTTCGCCGCGCCCCGCTCGCCTGGCAGCGCCTCGGCTTCGAGTGGCTGTGGCGCGCCCTGATGGAGCCGCGCCGCCTGCTTTGGCGCTACCTCACCACCAACCCCCGTGCGGTCTATGCCATGCTGAGGAATTCCCGATGAGCACCCTCCCTGATACCGATATCGCCATTGTCGGCGGCGGTCTCAGTGGCACGCTGGCTGCGCTGGTGCTGAGCCGCGCCGGTCACGCGGTAACGCTGATCGACCGCAACGAAACCTTCCCGCCCGAGTTCCGCGTCGAAAAGATCGCCGGCGACCAGGTGACCCGTTTCGGACGCCTCGGTTTGCTCGACACGCTGGCCTCGAACGGCACCTACTTTGACACCGTCGTCAACGCCCGGCGCGGCCGGCTGCTCGATCGCAACAGCACGCCCCACTATGGCGTCATGTATCACGACCTCGTCGCGGCAATGCGGCGTGAGCTCTCCAACTCGGTTCGCTTCATCGTCGGCCGCGTTACCGATCTTTCGACCAGCGCGAACCGGCAGACCATCACCGTCGCCGAGCACGGCGATCTGACTGCCCGCCTCGTCGTTCTCGCCAGCGGCATGAGCGACCTGCTGCGCGCGCGCCTCGGCATCGAGCGCGAGGTGCTGCACGAGCGCCAGTCGCTGACCTTCGGCTTCAACGCCAGGTTCCGTGGCGACTTCCCCTATCGCGCGTTCACCTACTACGGCGAGCGGGCAAGCGACGGCATCGACTATCTGACGATGTTCCCCATCGGCGACGCGATCCGCGCCAACCTCTTCACCTTCATGGATCATCGCGATCCGTGGGTGAAGACGATGCGCAGCTCGCCCGAGGCAGCCCTTGCCGAGCGCCTTCCCGGCCTCACCCGGCTGACCGGAGGCGTCGAGATCGTCGACAAGGTCCAGAACTGGATCATGGATATCGCGGTCGCCCGCAACGTCGAGCAGCCCGGCGTGGTCCTCATCGGCGATGCCTACCAGACGTCATGCCCCGCCGCCGGCACCGGCGTCAGCCGCCTCACTTCAGACATCGAGCGCCTGTGCCTCACGCACATTCCTCAGTGGCTCGCAACGCCCGGCATGGGCGCCGACAAGATCGCCGCCTTCTATGCCGATCCGCAGAAGCAGGCGATGGACGCCCACGCGATCGCCCTGGCCAATTTCCGTCGCAACCTCACGATCGACACCCGCCTTTCATGGCAGGCCCGTCGCGCCGCGCAGTTCGTGCGCCGCGGCATTGTCGGTCGGCTTCGTGGGGTGACGCGGCCTGCCCTCGGAACGGCCGCCGCCTGAACTCAGGCTTCGGCCGGCTCGCTCTCGGACACCTGCGC